>CASFLY010000143.1 GCA_949295645.1 uncultured Bacteroidales bacterium
CGAGCTCCTTGTAGTTCTCTACTTTTGCCTTTGCAGCGTTGAATGACACGAAATCAGGCTCGCCGTAGTTTGCAAGTTCCTCTTCGGTAGGGCGGATGAACATGTTCTTCACGAAGTGCGCCTGCCAGGCCACTTCCATGATGAAACGCACTTTCAGACGGGTGGCAGGGTTCGCTCCGCAGAAAGTATCCATCACGAAAAGCCTCTTGCCCGAGAGCTGCTTTACGGCTTTGGCCTTGAGGTCTGCCCACGCCTCTTCGGAGCAAGGCTTGTTGTCGTTCTTATATGCGTCCGAAGTCCACCATACGGTGTCCTTGCTGGCATCGTTGTAGACAAAGAATTTATCTTTAGGAGAACGTCCGGTGTAGATACCTGTCATCACGTTGACAGCACCGAGCTCTGTTACCTGACCTTTCTCGTAACCTTCGAGCCCTTCTTTGGTCTCTTCTTCGAAAAGAACCTCGTAGGACGGGTTGTGGAGAATTTCTTTCACATCTGTGATACCGTACTTGGTCAAATCAATTTTACTCATAATATAAAGTATTTATTAAAAGTTTGCGTCTGTCGACGATATTCAATAATGTAAGTCCAAATCCTTTCGGTATATCCCTGCAAAAATATAATATTTTTGTGACTGGACAAATTTTCACGCTAATTTTTCTTAAATTTGTCATCGCGGGATATGGATTTGTCCAAATCGGATATTCCGGATGAAAAGCCGGGCCGGAATCCTGCACAAAATGTGCCAATGCCAGAACAGGAAAGAAGCGTTATGAGACAATGGAGGATATGAGATGAAGCCGGTCGAGGTACTTGAAAAATATTGGGGCTACACTTCGTTCCGCAATATGCAGGAGGAGATAGTGGATACCGCCCTTTCGGGAAAGGATGTGCTGGCTATCCTTCCGACCGGGGGAGGTAAGTCCGTCTGTTTTCAGGTCCCTGCCCTGATGAAGCCGGGCATCGCCCTTGTAGTCACCCCGCTCATCGCCCTGATGAAAGACCAGGTGCAGAATCTCAATGACAGGGGCATCAAGGCATTGGCCGTCTATATGGGAATGACGAAAAAGGAGATAGAGATTGCGCTCAACAATGCCGCCTACGGGGATTTCAAGTTCCTGTATCTGTCTCCCGAAAGGCTGTCCACCGCGATGTTCAGAAGCTGGCTCGGCGAAATGCAGGTGAGCTACATAGTCGTGGACGAGGCCCACTGCATATCCCAGTGGGGCTATGATTTCCGCCCCGACTACCTGAAAATCGCCGATATCCGGAAAATATGCGAAGCTCCTGTCATAGCCCTGACTGCGACAGCCACGCCTTCCGTCGCCGACGATATCATGGAAAAACTGGAATTCAGTGAAAAGACCGTGCTGAAATCCGGATTCGAGCGTCCCAACCTTTCCTATATCGTGAGAAACAGGGAAGACAAGTTGGGTCAGACTATGAATATCTGCCGTTCCGTGCAGGGAACGGGCATAATATACGTCAGGAACCGTAAAAAATGCGAGGATCTGGCACGTTCGCTGAAAAGTGCCGGGCTTTCGGTGTCGTATTATCACGCCGGGCTTTCGCATGCCGCAAGGACGGCGCGGCAGGAGGACTGGAAAGCGGACAGAATCCGTATCATGGTGTGTACAAACGCTTTCGGAATGGGGATAGACAAGCCTGACGTGCGTTTTGTGGTGCATTATGACCTGCCGGACTGTCCGGAAGCGTATTTCCAGGAGGCGGGACGTGCAGGGCGCGACGGGAAGCGTTCGTACGCGATCCTTCTGTGGAACGGCCTGGATATGAGAAAACTGCGGCAGATAGAATCCGCTTCGTTTCCCGACTTGGAGTATATAGAAGACATATATCATAAGGTGCATGTCTTTTTCGGGATTCCGTACGATGCGGGAGAGGGGAGGGAGCTGAAATTCGATCTTCCGGAGTTCTGCCGGAAGTTCAGGCTGAATTCTTCTTCGGCATATAATGCCATAAAGTATATCGAGCGCGTAGGGCATTGGGTCTTCCTCGAGGATTCGGACATCCAGACCCGAGTGCAGGTCATCCCTTCGCGTGAGGAACTGTATGATGTCGAGATCCCGGATCCCGGGATGCAGGCCCTGCTCGAGGTGCTGATGAGGACTTATACCGGGCTGTTTTCCTGGCCCGTGCGGATAGACGAGGATTTTGTCGCGTCTCTGGCCGGTATCGACGTGCCGGAGCTGCGCAGGCTGCTGTACGGCCTTTCGCTCGAACATATCATAAAGTATATCCCTTCCGACCATACTTCCGTGCTGTACCTGAAAGAAAACAGGCTGCATCCCAAGAACGTAAGGCTGTCTCCGGAACGCCTGGCCCGGCTGAAAAGCGCCTGGGAAGCACGGGTAAAGGCGATGAAGGACTATGTGAAGGAGGAGGATACCTGCCGCAGCAGGTTTCTTCTGGATTATTTCGGACAAAAGGAGAGCGGAGACTGCGGAACCTGCGATATCTGCCGCAGAAAGGCAGCGGACGGCAGACTTGCGGCGGAGACCGAGACAGCCCTGCGGGCTTTCATCGACGACAAGGGCGGGGTCTATACGCTTTCCGAGATAAATCTTGTCTTTTCTGCCCCGGGTGCCGGATATTCTCACGATTTCCTGACCATTTTGCGCAGGCTCATCGATGAGGGGACCGTGCCGCCCTACCGTTATGCGTGACGGGGTGCAGCCTGCGGAATGGGTCTGTGCCCGTTTGCGGAAAAAACGGCACGGATGGTGGCTGGAATGCCGCTACCGGCTCAATATGGGGCGGTGGCGGCTGCGGCGGAGCCGGAGTTCCGCATCGCGGAGCTTTTCCTGCTCGCTTTCCGGGAAATGGGTCTGGCA
>CASFLY010000144.1 GCA_949295645.1 uncultured Bacteroidales bacterium
TCCGTTTCAAGCAGATGGACTACCAGGCCGTGACCGCACCGGTGGCTGTGACGCTGACAGGGCTTGAGTATGAAGAACTTATACCCGTTGCCGACAGCATCAGAAAGTATATGTGTTCGCTCGGTCATCTTTTGAAATGGGTTCACAGCGACAGCGACGACTGCCTGGCTTCGGTGGATGTGACCCTCGACCCGGAGGAGGCGGCAAGGCTCGGAGTGAACAGGACGCTGATGTCCCTTTCGCTTTCAGGGGCGCTGAACGGGCAGACGGTCGCAACTCTGTGGGAGGGGAACCGGAAAATTCCGGTCAATATCTACGGCGATGCAGTCTGCGGCGGAATGGACTACGGTACCGTCGGGGATCAGATGGTGGCGACGGCTGTCCCCGGGGTTTTCGTGCCGCTCAGGCAGGTGGCCGATGTCTCTCCGTCGTGGTCCGTTTCGACATTTGCCAGGACTTCGGGAGAAAAATCGGTCACGGTTATGGCCGATATGAAGTACGGCCGCAGCCAGCCGGAGGCTATGAGACTGATAGAGAAATACATCGATGACGAGATACGTCCGGTGCTTCCTGAAGGGGCGGACATTTCCTATGGCGGTCTCTCCTCTATGAACGACAGCGTGGCTCCGGAGATTCTCCTGAGTTTCATCTGTGCGGTCTCGGTCCTTTTCCTTTTCCTGCTCTTCCATTTCAAGAAGATGTCGCTGGCGCTTATTACGCTTGTACTTAGTACATTATGTCTTTTCGGAGCCTCTTTCGGGATGTGGATATTCGGACTTGATTTCGGCATCACTTCCGTGCTCGGCCTGATAAGCCTGGTCGGAATCATAGTCAGAAACGGCATCATAATGTTCGAATACGCCGAGGAGCTCCGTTTCCGGCACGGCTACAGTGTCAGGGATGCTGCCGAGGAGGCGGGAAAACGCAGGATGAGGCCTATATTCCTTACTTCCTGCACCACGGCCTTGGGCGTGCTGCCGATGATTGTCAGCGGAGATGCGCTGTGGATGCCTATGGGAGTGGTGATATGTTTCGGCACGATGCTTTCCATCCTTCTGATTACCCTGATTATGCCCGTATCCTACTGGCAGATCTTCAACCGCTCTTCCAATAAAATGATATGAAACCTTTCCGATACATAATATTATTGTCCTTGTGGACTTTACTCTTCCCTGCGCCGACCTTTTCCCGGACGCCGGCCGCTGCCTCTGCGCCCGATGATTCTGTCCGGAGTGTCCCTGTGCTGGAACTGACCATAGAGCAGTGTCGGGAACTTGCCCTGCAGAACAGTGCGGCAGTCCGGAATGCGGCCCTGGATGTCGAGGCGGCCCGTGCGCAGAAACGGGAGGCGGTCTCGGAATATTTCCCGAAAGTGGCTCTCAATGCCTGGGCGTTCTATGCACTGGATCCGATGCTGGAGCTCGGGCTGACGGATGTGTTGGGGGATTCGCCGTTCGTACAGAACCTGAATTCCACGCTTCAGGCATACGCGCAGCAGTTCGGCTTTTCGACCATGTATTCTACATTGAAGAAAGGCGTGATGGCCAATGTCTCCGTGATGCAGCCTGTTTTTGCCGGCGGGCGGATCATTACGGGCAACAAGATGGCGGAACTCGGCCTTGAAGCGGCACACCTGCAGCAGGATATCGAACTTCGCACCTCTTCGGAGGAAATAGAGAAGAACTACTGGCAGGTAATCGCCCTGGAGGAAAAGATGAAGACACTGGAGGAGGCGGGACGGCTTCTTGACACATTGTACCGGGATGTGCTTTCTGCATCCGATGCCGGCCTTGCTGTGGAAACGGATCTTCTGCAGGTGAAGCTGCGGATGAACGGGCTTGAAACGGATGAGATACGTCTGCGCAACGGGGTACGGCTCTCGAAAATGAATCTCCTGAACACAATAGGAGTGGAGTACAACCCGTACTCCACCTTCGGGAATGACTCCGTACCTTATATCGACGATATCCGCCTGACGGATACGCTTTCCGGGATGCAGGCCCCGCGGAATTATTTCAGGGTGGCGGAGGATGCGGCCCTCGAACAGGAGGAGACGAAACTTCTGGACATCTCGGTAGAGTCGAAGAGGCTGGAAAAACGGATGGCGATGGGGGAGGCCCTGCCGCAGATAGCCGTAGGCGTCTCTTACGGTTACAGCAACATCATCGACGAGGGTTCGATGAACGGGGCGGTGTTCGGAATGGTGAAGATTCCCATTTCCGACTGGGGCCGGACGGCACGGAAGATGCAGCGAATAGATGCCCTGATGCAGAAGGCCGAAAACGACAGGACTTACCTGCAAAGGCAGATTACTCTGCAGATTCATCAGCTTTGGATGGATCTTACGGCTTCCTGGGAGCAGCTGCAGGTGGCCCGGGAGAATGTGTCTGTGGCCGGGGCCCTGCAGGAGCAGATGTATTCGCAGTATATGGCAGGAATGGTTCCGGTATCGGAGTTTTTGGAGGCGCAGATGCGGCTGTCCGAAGCGGAGTCAGGGCTGGTCGACGGCAAAATCGCCTACCGCACCGCCTTGCAGGCGTACCTCGACAGGGTTCAGTGATGTCCCGAAGTCCTGCGGCTTTTTTCGAAAGGCCGGCCTTTCCACCCCCCCCCTGCACCCCTGTCAGGGGGATCTCGCTCCTTCCAGTCGCGGTCGCTTCGTGACTTTTGGCCCACCTCAAGGCGGGAATAAGAACAATGATCAAAATATGTATGATTATGGAAAACAAGAATTTTTTTGCAATTTGCCTGCTGGTCGGGCTCGTGTTTCTCGGGGCGATGTTCCCGACGGCCGTGTCGAAATTCCGCAATTATGACAGGACGGTGAATGTCAAGGGACTGAGCGAGCGCGAAGTCATAGCGGACAAGGTGATCTGGCCT
Organism: uncultured Bacteroidales bacterium; assembly: GCA_949295645.1. Lineage (GTDB taxonomy): Bacteria > Bacteroidota > Bacteroidia > Bacteroidales > UBA932 > Cryptobacteroides. The sequence continues at coordinate 2,881 of CASFLY010000144.1, forward strand.
CTTGCCTTCAATGTCGTGGGCAACGACCTCAACGGCGTGTATGCCGAGATCGACCGGAACATTTCCGTCATCAAGAAGTTCCTGACCGAGGGCGGCATTTCCGAGTCGGAGATTTCCGTGTCCATCCCGACGCTTTCGGACAAGTATGCCCAGGAATACGGGAACAATGACAGGACCTACCGTTATTTCAGCAAGAATGTCGTGACTGTGTGCACAGACAATGTAGACACCGTCCTCGCCCTGATGCCCCGCCAGACGGAACTGTTGAAGAAAGGCATCGGTTCTTCGAATGCGTGGGAGAATCAGGTGCAGTTCCAGTTCGAGGGGCTGAACGGCATAAAACCGGAAATGATAGAGGATGCCACCAAAAACGCACGTGAGGCCGCCGAGAAGTTCGCCAAGGATTCAGGCAGCCGCCTCGGCAAGATCAAGACCGCGTCCCAGGGTACATTCTCCATCAGCGACCGCGACTCCAACACCCCGTACATCAAAAAGGTACGCGTCGTCTCGTCCGTTACCTATTATCTGAAAAACTAAGGGGAGACAGGCTCGTCATTCCCCGGTCAGCAGGAATTTCTTGATTTCCTTGCCGTAGCGGTATTCCCCGAAATCGAGTGTCGGGTCGAGAATGAGGCCGTCTGTGCCGAAAAGAGAGTTCTCCGCCTGATACTCGATGTCGTTTATGCGGTCCATCGTCTCCTTGGGGATGATGAGGTGGCAGGGAATGATGATGGCGACAGGGTTCTGTCCTATGGCGTGGGCGACGGCGCGGACTCCCGGCTTTTTCCCGCACAGGGCGGCGAAGTCCGAGTAGCTCATAAGGCGCGGATGTTCGCCCGGCTTCAGGAAGTGGGTCAGTCCGAACAGGTGCTGCCACACCATTATCTGGAAATCGGTGCCGAACAGCCGCAAATCTTCCCATTTCACTGTTCTGGCCATTTCCATAACAGCCTCTGTCGGCACTTTGCGACAGCGGATTTCAGAAACGGAATCAGCGGGCAGCCGCGAGACCTGTTTCATTATCGAGGCGAAAATAGTGTAGTCGAGTGAAACGGAAACGATTTTATCGTCGATAGTCGAGACTATCCATTTCGGCGCGGCATCCATGATTGTTCGGGGGTTTATGTGGCGTATCCGGGTGTCCGGAGAGTGTCCTGCATAGGGCAGGGGCTCCGCAAGGGCCTCCCTCAGCGTCTCAGGCCTTCTATTTCTTCCCAAGGGATGGTGATGCGGATTATCCCCATTGCGTAAGGCGCGATTTCGTACTGGTTGTAGATGTAGGTGATCCCGTCGCTGCCGATGCTGAAATTCCCGTTAGGCTCTATTTCCGTCAGGAACAGCATGGATGTGTCTGCCGGCTCCTCCAGCGATTCTGCCAGGCGTGCGGTCAGCAGTCCGGTCAGGGAGCCTGCATATCCGTCATTGAAGAAATCCTCCTCCGTGATGATTTCACCGGATTTCCTGTCGAAATTGCAGGCGGTCTCGGATGTCATTCCATGTGCCCCTCCGCTGTAGACGTATTTCGTTACAGTGTAGGAAACTATGTCATCATCTATGCAGGTGAACCGCCCTTCCGTATAGTCGGCATGGCTCAGAGACGAACTTTCCAGGCTTTCGATTTCCGTCATCGGCAGGTTTTCGGCCCTGTATTCATTTATCCTGTCATCCCTGTAGGCCTGTGCGGCAGCGTCCGGGGTCATCGCCATATAGTCTTCTCCGAAAAGCGCCTCCGTCAGAGCCGTGGAAATCTTCAGTTTCGCATCCTTCCCCAGACCTGATGCGGGATATTCGGCATAAATGCTGAGGTCCAGCGAGTCCGTCCTCCCGTCTTCCAGCGCGAATTTTTCCGCCATTTCTATTTTCTCCGTGCTGAATTCCGCGCAGCACGATGACAAGACCGCTCCAGCAGTCATAATCCCCGCAGAAATTGCCGATATCCTTTTCATTTTCCGATGATTTTAGCCTTTCCTACAAACTTAGGAAAATTTCATGGAAAATCCGCCATTTTCAGCAGATTAATGCGAAGAACAGAAATCAGTCAAAATCCCGGGCGACAAATTTTTTATATCTTTGCAGGCCGTTCCGCGTTCCGGAATGACAAAAGAATTTTTTGGAAAAATCCAGATTTTAAGGAAAATGAAAAAACATACTGCAAAGGAATGGCTGATAGCGGTAAGGCCGTGGTCGTTTCCGGCTTCGGCGATGCCGGTGATAGTGACGTTGGCTTACCTTTTTGCGCGGCATGACGACGTGAACTGGGTAAACGGAGTCTGGGCACTGTTGAACATCATAGTCTTTCACGCGGCCGGGAACACCTGGAGCGACTGTTTCGACTACAGGAAGGGCGTCGATGCCGAAGACACGTTCGGTGCCAGGACATTGACTTCGGGGATGTTTTCGTTTATGGAAATACTCACGCTTTCGACGGTCTTGCTGGCTGTGGCTGTGGCGGGAGGTGTCGGACTTTGGCTCAGGACGGGAATGCCATTGTTGTATATAGGCCTCGGAGGGGTATTATGTACGGTTTTATACCCGATTCTGAAATACAATGCACTGGGCGACCTTGTCATTTTCTGTGCATACGCCCTGCTGCCGACTCTCGGCACCGTGTATGCCGCGGCTTCCGTCATCGACCCCGGAGTCCTTATGATAGCGGTCCCTGTCGGCTCGATTACCGTCGCCATACTGCACTGCAACAATCTCCGCGACATCGGCACCGACAGCCGTGCGCACATCAGCACTTTTGCCATGAAGATAGGACCCCGGGCATCGGTTGCAATCTACTGTCTCGAAATCCTCGGGCCGTTCGTGTGGCTGACAGTATGCGCTTTCTTCGGGGTGGTTCCGTGGTGGTGTCTGCTTGTCTGGGGCGCTTTCTTTCCTGCACTGCAGAATGTACGCACGGAGGTAGCTTATCTGAAGACGGGTGCTTCCGCCATTTCCGGTCTCGACGAGGCGACTGCCAGGCTCCAGCTCCTGTTCAGCTTCCTTCTTGCCGCAGGCTTCGTCATCTCGGGGATTTGATTGTAATCGCAACGGAAAATGGGAAATATGGTTTCGGGACGCGCAGGTATGCCAGGACTGATATTTTCGATGGCCGTGGCTTTCTGCCTGTGGTTCGTGATGTTTTCTCCGGTGACGGCCCCGCATGTGGACTTCTGGCTGACGATGTCCCTCTCCGCGGTGATTCTGACAGCCCTTTCGACGGTATTCAATCCGGGATGGAGAAAACACATGGACTGGAGCCTTCAGAACGTGGCTCTCGGTCTTGCAGTGGCGGCGCTGCTGTGGGGTGTCTTCTGGACCGGCGACAGGCTTTCCTCCCTGCTTTTCGATTTCGCCCGTCCCCAGGTCGATGCCATTTACGGAATGAAGGCCGGAGCATCGCCCTGGGTGCTCTCGGCCTTGCTTTTAGGATTGATCGGCCCTGCCGAGGAGATATTCTGGAGAGGATATGTACAGAAGACGTTATCATTGCGCTTCGGCGCAAATGCGGGTTTTGTCATAGCCACTGTCCTCTACGCTTCCGTCCACATTGCCTCCTGCAACTTCATGCTCGTGATGGCATCCCTCGTCGCCGGCATCGTCTGGGGCGTTTTCTACCGTTTTTTCCCCGACCGCTTCACTGCTATTATCGTTTCTCATGCGCTCTGGGACGCTGCAGTATTCGTCTGGCTGCCGATATAGCCCGGATTGAAAAGGTATTATTCGTTTTCTGACAGGGTTTTTGATTAGCGGTCTTCCCGTTTGCATCATTCACGGTCGTATTCGAAAAATCCGGCGATGACAGATTTCGCTTCTTCGAGTGCAGGTGTCGCTCCTCGGGCGGTCAGTTCTTCGAAATTGAATTTCGCGAGAGCTTTTTCAAGTCTTTCTATCATACCGTCATTGCCTGAGGCAGCCCATTCTTCTATGAGAATCCGGGCCTTTTCGCAGTCCTGTATCCCTTCGATGATTTTCTCCATTCTGATGCTGCTCCTGCCTTCAGGATAAACGAGGAAGCAGTCTCCGGCCGGCCATTGGCGGAAACGGGCATCTTCCAAAGGCGATTCCGTCCAGCTGTTGTATGCCCATCTGAGGTATCCGTCGCAGTCAGTGGCGAAAGCTCTCCACATAAGCCAAGCCGCTTCTTCGGGAGGGGATGCGATAAACATGTTCGGATAGGCTTCCGCGCAGCAGGTATACAGGGTAGTCACCATATCATCCCGGTGCCGGCGTGCCAGTACATCCTCCGGATAAGACTCCTTGAAAGCGATGCACAGGTCGTACAGCTCTCCTTCTATTTCTTCATGAAAACTCCCGGCAAGCGACACCTTGAAGTCGGGTTCTACATTCCGGATGATATCGAGGGCAGCCTGCATCGCATCGAGCGGCCTTTCGTCCATTGCTATCATGGTTTTGTCAAACCATCCCTTGTCCCGGAGGTGTGCGGCGAAATCGGAGATGAACAGGCTCCAGTAGGCTTTGTAGGCCGCAGTCCCGGGTGCGGCTTCAATATATTCCGTCTTTCCTGTCACCCCGTCGATATAGTCGAACTTCAGAGACCACGGAATCATGGAGTAGCAGTTTATCTGTCTGTCGATTCCGGCTTCTTCCATGAATTCCACCCATTTGTCGAAGACCGTATAGTCGTATGACCACGTGCCGTCGGCATTTCGCGTTTTGGTCACCATAGACCCGAAAGGATCGTATGTCTGTCCGTTCCACGGTTTGTCCAATATGGTGGCAGTGACGGATTTCTGTCCGGCATCGGCGAGGATTTTCATCACCGGGCGCATCAGATCGAAGTGTTCGTCGCTCCATGGTTCCACATTATGATACCGGGCCACGGAATACGGATTCTGCCACAGGTCGAGGTGGAATTTCCAGTCTGACGGAGCCGGCAGCGTATGGTCGTCTACGGTGATTTCGAACGGCAGGACCGTCTTTCTGAAATTGTCTCCCGACACCGTCAGTTTTCCGGAGTATTTGCCGGGAAAGGCATCTGCCGGAATCCTGACGGACACCCAAATAGGCTGGACCGTATTTTTCGGGACGTCTTTCTCATCTGCGATGTCTATGATATCCGCGAGCATCAGCGAATCATACTGGCCTGGCTGGCGGAATCCGCATTGGCCGTATTGCGTCGTGTCGAGAACGTCGGCCATGACATATTCCACGAAATCCGCTTCCGCCATTCCGGCTGATATCCTGTGCCGCCCGTTTTTCAGAACGGAAACTTCCACTTCCACGCCTTGCAGGTCGGTTTCCGATGTCAGGAATGCCTGGGCGCAGGCCTTTTCCCCTTTCCATACGGGATATTCAAAAGGCCTTTTTTCCACTATCGCTTCGGTGTCATCCGATTTATAGCGGTCATCGCTTCCTCCCCAGACGAGAGAGATATCTGTGTCAGAACAGGAAAGGGCTATGCCGACAGCTGCCGGCAACATGACAATGGCTTTCATTTATATCGTGTTTTTAGTGCAATGTTATCGATGCGGTTTCGGCAAATTTAAGAAAATTTACATCAGGTTGAATTTTTTCAAACGGGTATCGGAAAGAATTCTGAAAAATTTTCAGGCAGGGATATCGGTGGCCGGCAAATCAATTTGTTGACAATAATGTTGATAATTAAAATATTATCCGTATATTTGCAACCCCAAATTTTGGGGAAAGGAAACATAAATTAAAGATTAACAATCATTTATGCCTACAATTCAACAATTAGTTCGCAAAGGGCGCGAGGCCATTGAAGTAAAAAGCAAGTCCCGCGCTTTGGATGCTTGCCCTCAGAGAAGGGGCGTATGCGTGCGTGTGTACACAACCACACCTAA
>CASFLY010000145.1 GCA_949295645.1 uncultured Bacteroidales bacterium
AGGACATTCTTCTTCAGGGTGTAGCCCAAAGAGACGTTGTCCAAACGGATGAACCAGGCCGGCTCGCGGAAATAGTCTCCGTAGCCCACGCCGTCATGCGACCAGTACTGGAATGACGGGTAGAACGAGTCCGTGTTGTCGAACGAATACCTGTCCGCCATGTACACCACAGTGTTCTGTCCCTTGCCCAAAGCCTCCGGAGAAGCGTTCACGAAGTCGTTGGAGCTCCAGCGGTGCAGCTTTCCGTAGATTCCGACCACGAGGTCGAAGTTCTTGTAGCGGAAGGTGTTGTTCCAGCTGAAAGGTATAGGGGTGTTGTTTCCGTGATCGACATCGTCCGCCGCGTCTATTATGCCGTCAGGCATTCCGGAATACATAGGCCTGCCGTTCTCGTCGTAGATCTTCTGGCCGTATTCGTCCCGCAGGTAGCCGTTCACGTCGAGGATTTTCACCTGTCCAGCACGCCTGACGGTCAGAAGCTGTCCTGGATTCACCTCTCCCGGCTGCAGAAGGCCGTCGGAGAGTTTGTACCACTGGTGATCCCATTCGAACGAAAGGTAGTCGTGGATGTCCAAGACGTCTGCAGGGTCGCGGACGATGGTGTAGTCCCTGTAGAAAGTGAGGGAGAACTGGCTGCTCCAGTTGAAATCCCTCGTGCTTACAGGCACGGCATAGAGGGAGAAATCGATACCTCGGGTCATGTCCACCCTCTTGGTGTTGTAGTTCATCTTGGTGATTTCCTGGTAGGACATCAGGCTTTTCTGGCCGATGCGGTCGCAGATGATTCTCTGGTAAAGGTCTATGGTACCTCCGAGGCGGTTGTTGAAGAACGCGAAGTCCACGCCGAGGTTCAGGTCTTCCTGCGATTCCCAGCTCAGGTCGGGGTTTCCGATTACGGCTAAACGCACTCCGCTTTCCTCGTTGTTGTTGAACGAATAGTCATAGCCCGGGCTGTAGTATGAAACTGTTCCAGTCAGGCTGCCCGCATTTCCCGTCACTCCCCATCCTGCACGAATTTTCAGGCTGTTCACCCAGTGTGCGCTTTCCATCCAAGGCTCTTCAGCGATGTTCCAGGCTGCGGACACTCCTCCGAAGTTGCCCCACTGGCGGTTTGCCGCGAAGTTCGAAGAACCGTCGAGACGCCAGTTGGCGGTCAGCATATACCGTCCTTTGTAGGAATAGTTCAGACGTGCCATGAATGATGCTGTCTGGCTGGACTCTGCAAACGAATAGACGCGCGGCTTGGCATTCGTGCCGAGTTCGAGGTTGTTCCAGAGCACGCCGTCGTATGGGAAGCCCGTGTTCCAGCCTGCAAGCCCCTCCGAGCCGGAAGTCTGGTATTCCCATCCGGCCATTACCGAGAAGTCGTGTGCGTCGGCTATGGTTTTGCTGTAGGTACCGCGTATGTTCACATAGTAGTTCGACAGTTCGTTCCTGTCCACACGTGCCACACCCTCGTATTCACGGCCCTGCCGCGTCGTGGACGAAAAGTAGCTTCCCGTCATGGCGAATTTCCGGTCATAGCCGAAGGTTCCCAGGAGGGAGAGGCCTTCGATAGGATGGATGTCGATATATGCGGAAGTCAGGAGATTGTCCTTCTTGGTGTTCATCTTGACGTCCATCACGGATAGAGGGCCGATGGCGCTTTCCGAATTCGTGTAGCTCGGACTCGAGAAACTGCCGTCGAGTTCGTACGGGGTAATGGTAGGGTCGAAGGTCCTTGCGGCGGAGAAAAGCGTCGTGGTGCCTGACGAACCCGAAAGGGCTATATCGCTGGATTTCAGGAAGGTGTATGAGGCGTTCAGTCCGGCGCTCAGCCAGCTGTTGAACTTGTGGTCGAGGTTGATCCTGCCGGAAGTCCTGTCGTAGCTGCTGTTCTTTGCGATACCTTCGTTCGCCATATAGCCGAGAGCTACCCTGAAGGTGGTCTTGTCGTTTCCTCCGCTTACCGAAAGGTCGTAGTTCTGGATGTTTCCAAGACGGGTGATGTAGTCGTACCAGTCCGTGCCTCCGATGAAGCTGTCGATGGCGCTCGGGTCGAAGAACCAGCCCTTGTTCGGGTCGGAGGCATGCGCAGCCTCGAATTCCGAAACGAGGACACTGTACTCCGGAAGCGGCCTGTCTCCCCACGGATAATACTGCTGGTCGTAGACGTACTGTTCGAGCTGGGCCTTGTTCACCTGTCGCATGTATTCCTGAGGCCCGAAGACTTCAGGCTCCTTGTCTATCCACTGCAGGGTGACCGAGGACTTGAAAGTCACGTTCGTACGGCCCGAGGCACCTTTTTTCGTGGTGATGAGGATGACGCCTCCGGCAGCGTTGGCTCCGTAGATGGAAGTTGCACTCGCGTCTTTCAGGACCTGGATGTCCTGCACGTCGTCAGGGTTGATGGCATCCAGCACACTCTCTTTCTCTCCCTTGCCGTAGTCTAATTCCTGGTCGATCTCCCACATGGTCCGTACCGGAATACCGTCTATGACAATGAGCGGTTCGGCATCAGTGGCTGCACCGCGGATCTGCAGCGACACCTTGGCACCCGGCTGGGCGCTGGTCTGTTCGAACGACATACCGGCTATCTGACCCTTGAGGGCCTGGCTGAGGGTGGTGGTAGCCGTTGACGGCATGGACTCGCCCCTCAGGGAGGAGATGGCTCCGGTCAGGTCGCCTTTCCTCTGGGTACCGTAGCCGACCACCACCACTTCGTCGAGGGAGTTGACGTCTTCGGGAAGGATGATGTTTATCTTGGATCTGTTCCCGACATTCACTTCTGTGTCGATGTAGCCGAGGCTCGAGACCACCAGCACCGATTTTTCCGGTACATCGAGGCTGAAATGCCCGTCCAGGTCGGTTGCTGTACCGGTCGTAGTGCCTTTGATGAGCACCCCGGCTCCGGGGATGCTGACACCGTTCTCGTCCATGACAGTACCGGTGACGGTAATTCTATTCTGCGCGGAAAGCACTCCTGCTGCGAGCAGGAGAAGCGCTGCGGCTGTTGAAATCAGTTTGTATATCCTGCTCATAACTATTCGAATTTGAAGTCAACAAGATTGAACCACGGGCCGCTTGCTGAAAAGTCCACATAAATTCCCACATAGTACTCGCCCGGAGTCTCCACTTCTATCTCACAAGCATTCGTCCCCCAATTATTTTGCAATTCTATCTGCTTGCTGAATACATCTGCCGTATTATCGGCATTTCTCAGCACGATGCTCATAGTAAAGTTTGTGCTCGACCCCCTCATACTTCTGAAAGAGAAAGTGTAGGTGCCGGCAGGGACATTTTCGATATGATAAAGGAAATGACCGGTAAACGGAGCCTCCGGTGCGGGGAATCCTGTACCTTTGCCGGAATTGATCTCAATATCGTGCCCTACACCATTCAAGTCGCCAGGAATCCATTTAGCGTCATTAAGAGCGAATATTTCTTCCGGAACCGATATCCAGCCATCCATTTTATCATCGGCAAAGACAGGGTTCTTTATCATATTCTGCCCTTTCTGCGACACCTCGATTTCCACCGGCACCGTCACTCCTTCCAGTTCCTCCAGTCCTTCCATCTCAAGCGTCAATGTCGTAGATCTTATACCATAGTCGTTTTCGCCCCTCGGCTGGCAGATAACCTCGAAGCCCTCCTTTGTCCTGGACCCGATGCTGCACCAGCTCTGGGCCTCCTGAGGCACGGCCACATTGTAATCTCCCATGTTGGTCTCCAGGACGACGGTCTGCGACAGCTTTTCTTCTCCCGCAGCAGGCTCGGCGGCGAAAGTCTTGGACTTCTCGGCGTCGTCCATGCGGAAAAACAGCCGGCCCTTTTCCTGGATTATCCTTATGTCTATAGGCTCGAAGCCGTCTGTTTCAACGGTAACTATGCTTTCACGAGGCTCGAGAGTGGCGTTTTCATCCACCTGCACCTTGAAGCAGATAGGCTGCTTGACCACCACGTGGCACCAGTTAGCCTGCGGAGTGACGGTGTAGGCCACATTCGTGTGCATGATGACAGTCACATAGCCTCCCGCATTGTCCACGGTAAATTCATTTTCCGACAGGATGCCGAACTCCGGCTCCTGTTCTTTCTGGCAGGACATCAGGCCGAGCAGCACCGCTCCTGCCGTCAGGAATGACATTATTCTGTTCATATCCGGTTTCCGTTATTTTTCTTCCATACTGTTTTCGCTGTGTTTCGGATGCTTCTGCTATTTTGCGAAAGCACCCAAGTATTTTATCCCTTCCACCGGATTTCCCGAAAAGTCCGAAGGAGCCATCCCGTCGAAAAGCATCCCGTCGAGGAAGACCTGCGGATTTGCAGGATGGAGCAGAGACGCCTTGTCATAGCCGTCGACAGCGCCCGGCACGGAAATCTGCGGGTCGTACATCAGCGAGTACGGATCCACTATCGCGAAGTCGCTGGCGAGGTTCCAGTAAAGGTTGTTCTCGAAGACCGTACGGTCGATGGCGCTGTGGTCGAAGACGCCCACGACTGCCTGGGTCGACATGAAGATGTTGTTCCTGAGCACAAGCTCTTCGGAATTGCCTTCCTTGTACCAGTCGTCGCTGTGGATGATGCGCGGGTTGTCGCCGTCGGTGATGACGATGTTGTTGTAGGCTTCGACAGTACCGACATGAGTGGAAAGCATAAGGAACGAGCCTTTGGACTTGCCGCCGTTGTAGAGGAAGATATTGTTCCGGATGACGGAGCCGTTGTGGTCGATGCCGACAAAGTCCGAGCCGCCGCGGTTGCAGAGCAGGACGCCGCCGCCGGCATTGTGGTGCACGTAGTTGTACTGCACGAGGGTGTTCTTGCAGGCGATGTCGATGTCGAGGCCTTCACCGTCGCTGCTGCCGTTTTCCCAGCGGGTGTATGCGGCTTCGTTGAACTGCATCACGACATTGCGGCTGGAATACGGCCACAGGGCTACGTTCGCCTGACCGGAGCGTCCGAGGAAGTTGGCATGGTAACATCTGTTATGGTCTATGTAGCCGACATCCACCTTGTTCAGTATGACACCGTCGCCGCCGATATAGTCGAATCCGTTGCCTTGAACCACTATATTCCTGTTTGGCCACCAGTTGTGGTCGTCGTCGATGTACTTGTTGCTGCCCTTGCCCTTTCCGGTACGGTCTCCCCAGCGGTTATAGATGTTGATGGCTGTGCGGCAGACCTTGTAGAATTCGTTGTCCGTCAGGAAAAGGTTCTCGAACCAGCATGGACCGAGATTCAGGTCTGAAGCCGGGTCTTCAGCGATGATTCCTCCGTAGAGTTTGTTGTAGTTCCCGTTGCTGCAACAGGCCGTAACATTTGCGGAGGTCAGTTCCATAGTCTCGGGAGCAAGGTCTCCCGCCCAGTTGATGGTGTCGAAGCGGCAGCCCGAGATTTCGATGTTCCTGATGGCGCCTCCGCGTGTCGGATGGATGTACACTCCCCTCTTTCCTGTCTTGTTGGTGATTTTCATATTCCGGAAGCGGATGTTGTCATCCTCGATAAGGACGGCGCATTCGGTGCTCCCGGTGATTACAGGGCGGTCGCCTTCACCGTAGGCATCCACGATGAACGGCTTCTCGTAAGTCCCGTTCAGAGCACTGAGCGTAAGCGGACCCGTAAAGGTGCAGCCTCTTTTCAGGAGGATTTTCGTGCCTTCGGTCTTGCGCATAGACTCCACGGGAGCGAATGTCTTGAAAGCTTCCGATTCGGAAAGGCCGGTAGCGGCATCATTTCCGTTTTCGCTGTCGATGTAGTAGACCGTGTAGCCTGTCGTCTCGTCGATGGTATGGATAACAGGCACTTCCACTGCATCGGAATAGACGACAGTTTCCGGCGATATCGGGCGCGGCTTCAATGAGTCGGCATCATCGGCCTGACTGCATCCGGCAGCCAGTACGAGGGGGAGGATCAGTAAATTCATTTTTTTCATTTCAGTGTTTGGATTATGTTCGGGCACACCTCCGGCCTCACAGCGGGGTCGAGGTTCTCCGTGAAAGCGTACCGAAAAGGTCCGGCATTCACATCATTGCCTCAGTCCGCTGCGGTCAGGGATGTATGGTTATGGTGTCGATGAGGATGCGGGCGGGGGCGGGTTTTCCGGAGCCGGATTTCCGCGGTTCCGGGCGGCACTGCCCGCCCGCATTAAGGAAGCTATTCCTGAGGAGGAATCGGGGTGATGACGAGGGCGTTCAGGTGGGCTTCTTTGGTCGTACCGTAAATGTTGGTAGCTTTGAGCGTTACTGTCACAGTACCCTCGGCATCTGGTCTAAGGGTAAAGACTCTGCCGTAGTTGTTCCAGTCGAACTGTGACCAGTCATCTTCAAAACAGTATGGTTCCTGGGCTTCTTCTCCTTCCTTTAGCACATCTTTACATTTGATGCCCTGGTGTATCGTTCCGCTGTTTTGTACCTCACCTTCGCCTTTTAGTTCCAAAGACATTTCACGAGTGTTTGATGCCGCATTCAATCTGACGGACATCGTGGTGATTTCATATTCAAGATCCGGATTCAATCCGTCTATCGTAAACGAGCCTTCGTCTCTATTATAGAGATGAATCCAGTCCATAAATGCGGATTGAGGGAAGACTATACCGTTATACTCTATATCACCTATGGTCTTGAAGCCGGATGTATAATATTCTTCCGTTTTGCTTCTCCAGTTCAGATTGATTGAAACCCCGCTTTCCACACCATTTTCATCTTTCAGCGAGTATGACAGATCCTTGTTCTGCTGGGATTCTAATATAACGTGAGTTCGATGAAAAGTAACTAAAACAAAGTCAACTGGTTATAAGAGTCTATGGTATTACATCTGTCTAAAGCAATCATAGGTTTTTTGGGGAAGAAGCAATAGGCAGAAAGTCCTGCAATGAGGTTCACGGTGA
>CASFLY010000146.1 GCA_949295645.1 uncultured Bacteroidales bacterium
ATAAAGCAGAACTTTATGATAAAGAAGCTCGACACCTACGGCCCCTATTTCGTCGTAATCTCAGCCGCCAAACGTGGAGAGAACAGCCTGCAGCTCTACGACAGGAACGACGGCCATCTTGTGCTGGAGGCCATCCCCTGGGGCGATGCTTTCGGCGAGGTCGAGAGCAACTTCACCTACAGTTTCGATTCCGGCAGCGGCCTGCTCGAATACAGCGACTTCCGCACGGGCAAGATTCTCTCCGTGCAGCTCGACTCGCTCGCCGTCATGGGGACGGCCGCAATAAGGGAAAGGCCTTACGGCAAGACCGAGCCCGACCTTACGATAGCCCCGACCCGCTTCGGCCGGCTCGTCTCGGTAGAAGATTTCAGCGAGGACGGCATTCCTGCGATAATACTCGTTGACAGGAAAGGAAGAGAACGCGCTCGGACGGAAGGATACCACTTTCTGTCGGAAGACAGCGTACGTAGCCGTTCCCTGTTCACCGGAAGCTGCACAGTCTCCCCCGACGGACGCAGATTCGCCGCCATCTACAGTCGCGGAGGCATCATGGAAATCTACTCGATACGCCCTGACAGGCTGAAGCTCAAACACATCTACAGTTTCATCGAGAGCCCCGACTCCCTCTATTCCACCGGTCCATACAGCTACCACAAGGACGACATCTTCGGCTTCGGCGACGTCTATGCAGACGACGACAGGATATACGCCGTTTTCGACGGGGAGACCAACCGGCTGATATACATTGAAGAATCTATGCTGGGCGACCCGGAGCAATATCCTGCGTATTCCAACATTGCAGTCTTCGACTGGAAAGGCACCCCGCTGGAGATAATCCGCACCGGCACAAGAATAGAGCAGATCCACGTCGACGAGCGGCAGAAGCGCCTGTACGCGCTCTATTACGACGGCAACGGAGACCTGCGCATCGGCACGCTGAACCTTGAGCCCTGACTTGCCGATACCGGCAAAAATCGTTACCTTTGGCAAAGGGAATGGAGTATATATCAGTAATACAATTCGCCGGGAAGTACGGAATATCGGAACGTACAGCCCGCAACTACTGTGCACAGGGCAAGATAGACGGAGCGTTCCTTACCGGAAAGACATGGAACATCCCAGTCGACGCCCTCCCGCCCGGAAGGGAAAGGAGTAAGGTCTCGCCTCTGCTCAGACGCCTGCGCGAAGAAAAAGACTCCTCCCTCAGAGGAGGCATATACCACAGGACGCAAATAGACCTGACATACAACTCCAACCACATCGAGGGCAGCCGTCTGACCCGCGATCAGACGCGCTATATCTTCGAGACCAACACCGTCGGTGCCGCTGAGGACGAGGCTCTCAACGTAGACGACATTGTGGAGACCGTCAATCATTTCCGTTGCATCGATTACATAATCGACAACGCCGGACGGCCGCTTACAGAAACTTTTATCAGACAGCTGCACGGAATCCTGAAGACCGGAACATCCGACAGCAGGAAGGACTGGTTCGCGGTAGGAGCATACAAACGACTTCCTAACGAAGTCGGAGGTATGGAGACCTGCCCTCCGGAGCAGGTACACGGGCATATGGGCCGGCTCCTTTCGGAATATGTCGGCAGGAAGACGAAGACGCTGGAGGATATCCTTGATTTCCATGTACATTTCGAGCGGATACACCCCTTCCAGGACGGCAACGGCCGCATCGGCAGGCTTGTAATGTTCAAGGAATGCCTCGCGACCGGGATAGTTCCCTTCATAATCACGGACGAGCTGAAAATGTTCTACTACAGAGGTCTGAGCCGCTGGGGTCAGGCTGACGGCTATCTCATGGACACCTGTCTGACGGCGCAAGACCGCTATAAGGAACTTATGGACTATTTCCGCATAGAATACTGACGGGCATATGACAGATTTCGAGGAATACATACGGCAGACAGAGCCGGACAGACGACAGCGGGCATATATATGGCGCACCGCGATAGGGCTTCAGGCAGTCGACGGACTTTCAACGTCAGACTACCTGAAATGTACGGCACGCCGCAACATCGAGGGAGAAATCACGCTTGACGAGGCACGAAACCTTATCCAGGACTACTATCTGACCAAGGCAGACAGAGAGACGGACGACAACGGAATGCAGGAGGCAGACAAGGTTTCCGCCAACATCGCAAAAATCCTCTCGACGCAGTCGCTCGACTTCAGCACCAACGGATTCATGGCCATCCACCGCAGAATCTTCACCGGCATATTCAAGCACGCCGGGCAGTTCCGCAGGCACGACATCTCAAAAAAGGAATGGGTGCTCGACGGAGACAGCGTCAGCTATCTCAACTGGGAAGACCTGGACAAGGCCATGGACTACGACCTCGCGCAGGAACGCCTCTTCAGCTACAAGGGGATGAGCAGGGACGACATGATTGCCCACATCACGAAATTTACCGCAGACCTGTGGCAGATACACCCTTTCTGCGAAGGCAATACGCGGACGACTGCCGTGTTTCTCATACAATACCTGCGCTCCATAGGATTCAATGCAGACAACGACCTGTTCGCCGGGCATTCCTGGTACTTCCGCAATGCCCTTGTCCGCGCCAACTACAAGAACGCGCAGAAAGGCATAGACTACTCCCCCGTCTACCTGGAACACTTCTTCCGCAACCTGCTACTGGGCGAGAAATGGGATCTACGCAGCCGCTATCTACATATCAACCCGGCTTCAGAATGGAAAGAACAACCAATACTGTCAGACAGGACAAGTACAGGACAAGTACAAGACAAGTACAGGACAAGTTCGGAACAAGACGAAACCTGCAATAATCATAATATTCTCAAAGCGGCAGCTGCCATAGGAAAAGATAGCCTATCAGCAAAGGAACTTCAGGAAAGGCTGCAACTCAAGGGAAGGGACAATTTCCTGAAGCTTTATCTTAACCCAGCTATCAGAGAAGGATTTATCACTCCTCTATATCCCGGTTCACCACGCCATCCACGTCAAAGGTATCTGTTGACGCAAAAAGGCCTTGCTCTCTACTTGGCACATACAGGAAACGCAAAGGAACTTGACTGAAACCATTTATCTCATTTGAGACTTACTGCCGTCCTGACAATTTCATAATAATCGTATGTAAGATCCGGAAACCACGGACTCGGAGCATAGAAGTATCTACAGTTCAACTCACTGTCAACATTTTATCTTGAATATCATGATCGAAGGATTTGCGTCAGGTGACTCAGGAAAAGAATATGTGACCATATTACCATTCATTATCATAGCATTTTCTAACAGAGGACTTTCCGGAATATTGTCCATGATTATATTCTCCGCTATGGTTTCCGTAGCATCGAATTTGAGATAAAACATAAGCTTTTGCGGAACGCCGCCGTCAAGAAAAGGAATAATCATGTCTCCGTCATGCATATATGCAAGACAGAATCCCCTATATCCCTCTGAACCTGAATCGATGAATTTTTCCTGCTGCTCGTAACTGCCTTTCCTGATGCTTTCCGGAACACCTTTCCTTCCCGGATCCACCCTCAGGACAGGAACGGCCCGGTTATCCTTAATCTCATAAACCATGTCATTCCAGTTCTGGGAATAATATAATCTGTTCCCCGGACTGCGCCAGAACCCGTTGATTGAAAACAACCGGTTCTCGCCTTCCGGCCTTACGTCATCGAACAACGCCTTGAATTCTTTCGTATCGGGGTTATAGCTGACTATACCGCTATTTGTCCTTTTCTCTCCGATATGGTTGCCCATCCTGTGAGTATCGAAATAATATATTCCGTCTTTTTTCAGGAATCCTCCCGGTGCAAGCAGAGGCACATCCTCAGACTCCAGGAATTCAAGACTTTTGCTGTCATATGTCAATAGATGCCCTGCGGAACCGTCGAAGATTTCTATAGTCCCGGCCGCATCATCCACGCAGAAATCCGTTATCTCCAGATATTCGCCGGGGCCGCGGCCCTGCTTGTGCAGCCTGGAGAGGAAGGTTCCGTCAGACCTGTCGAATATCAGGATACTCCTTGTAA
>CASFLY010000147.1 GCA_949295645.1 uncultured Bacteroidales bacterium
ACTCTGCTTTATAAAGTATCACAATATATTACAAATATAGAAATTAAATTTGACAAAAAAAGACTTTCAACAGAAAGTCTATCAAATATTTACAAAATTTTATTTTTCAAGAAAGTGTCAAACTAGCGGGTGTTAGTTATCCGCAAACAGCATACAAAGATAGGGAAAATATTTATCTTTGCCATTCATTTACAATATTGGCAAAAAATGAACAGAAGCATCATCACCGTCGTCGGCAAAGACACGGTCGGCATCATCGCGAAAGTCTGCACCTACCTGGCAGAGAAGAACATAAATATCCTCGACATTACCCAGACCATCATTTCGGGGTATTTCAACATGATGATGATCGTCGACACGGGAAACATCACCGAGGATTTTCACAAGCTGACCTCCGACTTGGAGGAGCTCGGGGCATCGATCGGGGTGCAGATAAAATGTCAGCGCGAAGAAATCTTCGAAAAAATGCACAGAATCTAAGTTCAACGAATCCGGCGAATCCGACTTATGATAAATATCAACGAAGTCATCGAGACTAACAGGATGATCGAGAAAGAGAATCTCGATGTCAGGACAATAACATTGGGTATCAGCCTTCTGGACTGTGCTTCCGGCAATGTCGGCGAACTGTGCGACAAAATCCGGACAAAGATAGTCTCCCTCGCGGGGCATCTGGCCGAGACGGCGGAGAACATATCGATGGAATACGGGATTCCGATAGTAAACAAGAGGATATCCATAACTCCGGCATCCATCGTAGGGGCATCGGCCTGCAGGACGCCCCGGGACTATGTCCGGGTGGCAAAGGCTTTGGACGAGGCGGCGGCCGAAGTGGGGGTGAACTTTCTCGGAGGCTTTTCAGCGATAGTGTCCAAGGGAATGACGGAAAGCGACAGGCTCCTCATAGAATCCATCCCCGAGGCGCTTTCCTGCACGGAAAGAGTGTGCAGTTCCGTCAATGTGGGGAGTACCAAGACGGGAATCAATATGGACGCCGTACGGATGATGGGC
Source organism: uncultured Bacteroidales bacterium (assembly GCA_949295645.1). Lineage (GTDB taxonomy): Bacteria > Bacteroidota > Bacteroidia > Bacteroidales > UBA932 > Cryptobacteroides. The sequence goes on from CASFLY010000147.1 coordinate 1,012, forward strand.
GAAACGGTGAAGAAAACGGCTCTGGCGACCGCTGACAGGGACTCTCTCGGCTGTGCCAAACTCGTGGTCCTGTGCAATGCTCCGGATGACAACCCGTTCATGGCAGGGGCATTCCATGGAGTCACGGAGACGGATGCCATCATAAATGTGGGAGTAAGCGGTCCGGGAGTGGTGAAATATGCTTTGGAGAGTGTCCGGGGAGCATCTTTCGAGGTACTTTGCGAGACGATAAAGCGGACGGCATTCAAGATCACGCGTGTGGGGCAGCTTGTGGCCCAGGAGGCGTCCAGACGGCTCGGCATCCCGTTCGGAATCATAGACCTGTCCCTTGCCCCTACCCCTGCCATAGGAGACAGTGTGGCGGACATCCTTCATGAAATAGGCGTGGAGAAAGCCGGGGCTCCGGGGACCACCGCGGCTTTGGCACTGCTAAATGACCAGGTGAAAAAGGGAGGCGTGATGGCTTCTTCCTATGTCGGCGGCCTGAGCGGCGCATTTATCCCGGTGAGCGAGGATCAGGGTATGATAGAGGCGGCGGAATGCGGGGCCCTGACCATAGAAAAATTAGAGGCGATGACCTGCGTCTGCTCCGTGGGCCTGGATATGATAGCGATTCCGGGCGACACTCCGGCGACTACGATTTCCGGCATCATTGCCGATGAAGCAGCCATCGGAATGGTAAACCAGAAGACTACGGCAGTGCGCATTATCCCGGTGATAGGGAAGACCGTCGGCGATTCGGTCGAATTCGGAGGACTGCTCGGTCATGCCCCGGTGATGCCGGTCAACACTTTCGGCTGTTCGGATTTCATCCGCCGCGAAGGCCGTATCCCCGCCCCGATCCACAGTTTCAAGAACTGACGGCCGTACCTGGCCCGGGATGGATATTCTGCCGCGTCCGCGCAACTGCAAATAAATTTGGATTGCTCTCGGCTTATTTCTATATTTGCATAGACGCTTTTGGGAATCGAGTTCTGTAAGTCATTACAGGACTCATTTTAATTGTTGCACCGGCGAAACGGAAAAACCGATAATTAAAACATAAATATTATGGCAATACATTATATGACCCAGGACGGTCTCGACAAGCTGAAAAAGGAACTGGCTGACGCCATCGCCCAGAGACCGGTGATTTCCGCGCAGATAGCGGAGGCGAGAGACAAGGGGGACCTGTCGGAAAATGCCGAATACGAAGCGGCAAGGGAGGCCCAGGGCCTGCTGGAACTGAATATCTCCAAACTTCAGGACCTTGTGGCAAATGCACGCGTGATAGACGAGTCGCAGATAGGCACGGAGAAGGTCCAGATGCTGAACAAGGTGAAGGTGAAGAACCTGAACACGAAACAGATTATGGAATTTTCCCTTGTCGGAGAAAGCGAAGCCGACTTCGCCGCAGGCAAACTGGCTGCCACGACGCCTATCGGAAGGGCTCTGATGGGCCATTCCAAAGGTGAAATCGTGGAGGCAAAGGTGCCTTCCGGTGTCATCAAATTCGAGATTTTGGACATTTCACTTTAGACAGGTACGTTATGGCTACGGTTTTTTCAAAGATAGCGGCCGGTGAGATTCCGTCGTACAAGGTGGCGGAAACGGCTGACTACTATGCTTTCCTCGATATAAATCCATTGGCCGAAGGCCATACTCTCGTGATTCCGAGACATGTGGAGAAAGACTATATCTTCGACCTCGACGACGCCACGTACGCCGGATTATGCGCCTTTGCCAAAAAGGTGGCTCTGGCTGTCGGCCGGGCGATCCCGTGCAAAAGGGTAGGTGTGGCAGTCCTCGGCATGGAGGTCCCGCACACCCATATCCATCTCGTGCCCCTGAATTCGGAGGCCGATATGGATTTCCGCAAGAAAAAACTGGAACTGAGCCCGGAAGAGTTCAGCAGGATAGCCGAATCGATAGCGACAGAGTATGGGAAACTGTAGGAATATCTTCAAGGGCGTGTCCCTCCTGCTCGGTGTCGCAGCACTGGCTTCCTGCGGCAGGACGGCCCGGATTTCCGTCGAGGTGGCCGATGCTCCGGAGTCCGAATTCGTCCTGATGCAGCAGAATGTGAACAGATTCGATGTCCTGGATACCGTAAAGACCGACGCTTCGGGGAAATTCTCGTACAGGGTGAAAGTGGAAAAGGGCAATCCGGACTTCTTCTATATTTACAGGAACGGGGAAAAGATTTCATTCCTGTTGCTGAATGCCGGGGACAAAGTGTCGGTTAAGGCCGATACGACAGGAAACTATAGCGTGACCGGTTCGGAAGAATCGGAAAAGCTCAGGCAGATAGATTCGGACTATGCCGCATTTACGGCTTCGATGGATTCTTTGGCTGCGGCCATAGAGGCGGCCGGCGATGACGCTGATGCAGTGTCCGCTTCAAGCCGGGAGATGTCGAAGGCATATACCGACTATTACCGGAAATGCGTCCGTTACGTGATGGAGAATTCCAAGTCCCTGACTGTCGTGCCGGTATTCTACCAGACCGTTTCGGACAGGTTCTATGTTTTCTCGCAGGACACCGATGCCCTGCATTTCAAGAGTGTGGCGGATTCGCTTTCTACAGTTTATCCGGATTCCAAGTATGTGCGTGCATTGAAACAGGAGGCGGACACGAGAGCCCGGCAGCTGGAACTCAGGGTCAGGGTTCAGACCGCGGAATCTGTCGGCTACCTCGATTTCGAGATGCCGGATACCAAGGGGAAGAAGGTAAGCCTCAGCAGCGCCGCTTCGGACGCCAGGGCTGTCCTGCTCTGTTTCTGGTCTCCGGACGACGCCCTGCAGAAGATGTTCAACCTCGACGTATTGAAAAAGGTCTATGCCGACTATAAGGACAGAGGCCTTGAGATTTTCCAGGTGGCTGTGGCTATGGACAAGCCTGCCTGGGCCCGCATCGTCGACGCCCAGAATCTGGAATGGATCAATGTCTGCGACGGACTCGGCCAGAATTCGCCCGCAGTACGCCTGTACAACGTGACCAGGCTCCCTGCCTGTTTCCTGATAGTCGACGGAGCCCTCTCGGACAAGACCGTCACCGACGAGGCTTCCCTCCGCCGCGCCCTCCGCGAGGTGCTGTAACTGCTGTCCGGGCCCGGAACGACGCCGCAGAGCGTCCGTTATACCGGCCCGGAATTTTTCTGCACCAGCGAATACAGCATAAACAGAACCAATACCGGAAGGAAGTCTTTCAGGCTTTTGCGCAGAAGTTTCAAAGCCTGCGAAATCCTGTATTCGACAGTCTTTTCGGATATTCCCTGGATTCTTGCGATTTCAGCGTAATTTACCCCCCCCCTCGGCTCAGTCTGAAAGTCTCCCTGTACTTTTCAGGCAGTTCTTCCACGGCTTTTTCTATGGCCTTGGCCACGTCATCGTACAGATAGTAGTCCGGATTATCGATATATTCCCTGGTCCTCGACCCTATGTACCTGTGAATCCGCTCTCTTGTCCGTCCGTCCCTGATGCTGTTGTAACATCGGTTCCTGACGGAGCGGAACAGGTATGTCTTGACGGATTTCCCGATAAACAGATATTCCCTGTCTTCCCATAACTTTACCATCATATCCTGGACGATTTCTTCCGCGTCGCTGTCCGGGACGAATTTCGAAGCATATTCGCACAGAGGCGAATAGTACTGCAGGAACATCCGGCTGAAAACGCCGGTGTCTCCGGCTCTTATGCCATCCCAGAGGAGTTCGGAAGTGTCATCCCTCCTGTAGTCTGCTATGTAAGGCCTGTCAGGTTTCATATTCGAAGCGGATATGGGCAAATGTAATGATTATTTTCTTATGCCGGCGAAATTCCGGCCTTTTTGCGGAATTCCTGAATTTTCCCGGAAATTTTTTAGGGTCGGTCCGGACTTGAGTGTCTTTATTGCGAAAATCAGAAGACATGGACAGTCCGAACCCACCTCTCGCCGCGCTTCTCAGGTACATTCGCGGAATAAGCAGTCCCAAAGAAAAAGCCGTTGTAGACCAATGGCTTGACGGGTCTGTCGAGAACAGGGAGATACTGGACAGCATCGATCTTGTCTACAACACCCGGCTTTCGCGGGAGCGGATCGGTGCAAGAGATTCGCAAGCGGCACTGAAGCGGGTGCTGGGGCGTATCCGGGCAAACAGGACAAAGAAGGTGTTGTCGAAAGTATGCGTGGCCGCTTCGCTCGTTGTCGGTCTCACGGGTTCGTTTTTCTGGATAAGGGAATATGCCGGGAATTCTTCGGAGCCGACAGTCACTACACTGACCTCGGCAGAAGGAATCCGTTCGAGGTTTTTCCTTCCGGACGGATCGGAAGTCTGCATGAATTCCGGCAGTACGCTTTCCTGGTCTTCCGATTTCGGAAAGGACAGGCGGGAAGTGTCGGTGTCCGGGGAGGTGTTTTTCGATGTCACGCACGACGGCCGGAAACCTTTTGTCGTAAATACGGGAGACGGAAAGACAAGGATAACGGTACTCGGAACCGAATTCAACCTGTCGGCCTACCCCGATGACAGCCTTGTCCAGACGACCCTTGTCAGCGGCTCGATCCGGATGGATTTCCCGGACAGGGGATTTTCGATACAGGTGTCTCCGGAAGAAAAGATCACATACGACCTCGCCGCGGGAAAAATCACCCGGGAAAAGACCGATACGTATAGCACGATGGCCTGGACTGAAGGGAAACTGGTATTCAGGGACACGCCCATGCCGGAAGTCTTCAGGCAGCTTTCGCATTTCTACGGGGTGGATTTCGGAATCGCCGATCCCGAAGTCCTGTCCTGGTCCTTCACGGGAACTTTCAGGAATGTATCGTTGCCGCAGATTCTTGAATATCTGAGAATCTCGTCGGATCTGTCATACCGTACGGAAGGGAATGAAGAAATGAAAATAAGGATAATCGTTTCAAAAGAAACGGCGGAACGAGGCTGACCGGAACGAGGCTGACCGGAACGGAAAAACCATATAATAATAACATTAACGGCAATATGAAAAGGACTCTATCTATGTGTCTGCCTTCTCCGAGGGGAGGTCTGGCGGCGGGAATACTCCTGCTGGCCTGTCTTGCCATCGCCCCTTTGCAGGCGGCCGCCCAGGACAGGACCGTTTCCCTCGACATCAGGGAACAGAAGCTTTCCGATGTGCTCGAAGCCATCGAAGAGCAGTCGGACTACGAATTTTTCTTCAACAATAAACTTGTGAATACTGACAGGACAGTGTCGGTAAGCGTATCTTCCGATGATATCAGGGAGGTTTTGGACAAGCTTTTTGCATCCACGGACATAACCTACGACATCAAGGGCACCGACATCATCCTTTCAAGGAAAGAGGCTTCTGCCCGGGAAAGCGGACAGACAGTAAAGGGAACCGTGTCTGATGAGGACGGCGCACCTGTGCCGTATGTCTATGTCGTGGAAAAAGGAACGTCGAATTATGCCACGACGGACGAGAACGGAGAATACGAGATTTCCGTGTCGGGCAAGGATGCCGTACTGGCCTGGTCGCTTCTCGGTTATGCCGATGCGGAACAGGCTGTCGGCAGCAGGGCAAGAATCGACATAACCCTGCATGAAAACATAAATGTACTCGACGATGTGGTCGTGGTCGGTTTCGGTACCCAGAAAAAGGTAAACCTTACGGGTTCGGTGGCCGCAGTGTCGTCTGAACAGCTGAAAGACAGGCCGGTGTCCAATCTCCAGCAGGCATTGCAGGGGCTTGTCCCGGGGCTGAATATCTCCCAGTCGGCAGGATTCATCGACTCCACCCCTTCGTTCAATATCCGTGGCGTCGGCAGCATCAGTCAGTCTTCGACCGCCGGCCCGCTCGTCCTGATAGACGGAGTGGAAGGGGACATCACCAATCTGAACCCGCAGGATGTGGAAAACATATCGGTTCTGAAGGACGCGGCGGCATCTTCGATCTACGGGTCGCGAGCAGCATTCGGTGTCATTATGATCACTACGAAAAAAGGCGAATCCGGAACCATAAAGGTGAATTATTACAACAACTTCAAATGGTCGTCCCCTGTCACTGTGCCCGAGCCGATGGATTCATACACCCTTACCACATACGTGAACGATGCCTGCGACAATGCGAATTCCGCAAGATTCTTTACCGATGAGCATGTCCGGCGCATAAAGGATTACCAGGACGGGAAAATCACTACCGTGAACATCCCTGATCCGGCCAACCCTTCCATATGGGGAAATCCTTACTATTACGGGAATGCGAACAACAACTTCTATGACGTGCTGTACAAGGACTGGCAGTTTTCCCAGGAACACAATTTCAATGTCAGCGGAGGAAACGACAGGTTTACCTTTTACGCGTCCATCGGGTATCTCGACCAGAACGGACTCCTGAAAATCACGTCCGACAACTACCGGAGGTACACTCCGATGCTGAGCGTAGACGCGCAGGTGACGCCGTGGATGAAAATCACCTATACGACACGTTTCATAAGGAGGGACTATGACTACCCGCGGAATGTGGTGCAAGGACTTTACAGCAACTGGGGCCGGCAGTCCTGGTCTTATCTTCCGATATACGACGACAACGGCTACTTCGCGGAAGGCGGACAGGTCCCGGCCATCGTATTGGGCGGGAGGATCAATACCCAGACGGACAATTACAACAACCACGGAAGCATAGTCCTGGAGCCGGTAAAGAACTGGGTGACGACATTCGATATCAACTACAATATCAGCAACACCCGGTACAAGGACGTCGCCCTGCCGGCCGACTACAAGCATGATGTGGCAGGGAACCTGATTCCCAACACGTTCTCCGGCCAGGTGGAGGAACGCAATACCAAAGAGAATTTTTTCAATATAAACCTGTACTCCTCTTATAAATTCGATATCGCGGACAGCCACAATTTTACAGTCATGGCCGGTATGCAGCTCGAAGAACTGAAACAGAAATACATCTCGATGTCGCGGATGGGCCTTCTGGTGGAAGACCTGCAGGAAATCGACATGACCACAGGTATGGATTACTATGGCGTGGAGCAGGAGCCTGTCCTCAACGGAAATTCACAGGCATGGAGTACTGCCGGTTTTTTCGGAAGAATCAACTACGACTATCTGGGACGCTATCTGTTCGAAGCGAACCTTAGATACGACGGCACATCGAGATTCCGGGCAGACAAGCGGTGGAACTGGTTCCCGTCATTCTCCATCGGATGGAACATAGCGCAGGAAAATTTCTGGAGCGGATTCAGGGGATATGTCAATATGCTGAAATTCAGGGCTTCATACGGAATGTTGGGGAACCAGAATACAAACAGTTGGTATCCGACCTACGAAATATTGAATGTCCAGACCAACGCCGGAACCTGGCTTCAGAACGGTGAGAAACCCAATGTCGCCTATTCTCCGGAACTGATAAGTTCGGCTCTGACATGGGAAAAGGTAAACACTTTCAACATCGGACTCGATGCCGGTGCTTTCAACAACAGGCTTTCAGCCTCATTCGACTATTATATCCGTGAAACCCTCGATATGGTAGGCCCGTCGAGAGAACTTCCGGACGTATTGGGAAAGACCCCGCCTCCGGCAAACAATACAGACCTGAGGACGTACGGATTCGATCTGGAAATAGGCTGGAAGGATGTCCTTAAGAACGGATTCCAGTATTCTGCGAAATTTGTCCTGTCGGACAACTATACGATAATAACCAGGTACCCCAATCAGGAGAAACTGCTGTCCCAGTACTATGAGGGCCAGATGCTCGGCGATTTCTGGGGTTACGAAACGGTCGGCATAGCAAAAAGCGACGAAGAGATGCAGCGGCACCTGGCCGGGCTGCCGAACGGCGGACAGGATGCCCTGGGCAGCAACTGGGCGGCCGGAGACATTATGTACAGGGATCTGAACGGAGACGGCAAAATCAACAACGGTTCTGACAGGCTCGATGATCATGGGGACCTGAAAATCATAGGCAACTCGTCTCCTCGCTATCAGTTCGGTCTCGACCTGAATGCCGCGTGGAAAGGTTTCGACCTGAGACTGTTTTTCCAGGGGGTCGGCAAGCGCGATTACTATACGAACGGTTCCATGTTTTTCGGGATTGCGGAAAACGGTCTTTGGACTATGATCCCTTTGGTCCAGCATCTCGATTATTTCAGGGCGGAACCGTCCGGAAACTTAGACGCCAACACGGACTCCTATTACCCGAGACCCCTTATAAGCGGATTCCAGAAAAACCAGCAGTGGCAGTCCAAATACGTCATCGACGCATCATACGCCCGCCTCAAGAACGTTACGGTCGGATATACGCTCCCGAGCCATATCACCAAGCTTTTCTTCGTGTCGAACCTGAGAGTGTACATCTCGGGCGAGAATCTGCTGACATTTACGAAAGTGCCGAAAATGTTCGACCCGGAGACCATCGGGGCTTCGGATACCTACCCTCTGCAGAAAATGATAACGGCAGGCGTGAGCATTACATTCTGAGCCTTTTTATGCGGGCTCGGATTATGACAGCCAATTATTTTTGATCCGGTTTCCCCGGATCCGGAACAGACAGATACAGGATATGAAAGGAAAATACATATTGACATTGGCCTGCATGACGGCCGTATGTTCATGCGACGGGTTCCTGAACCAGGTGCCGACTTCGGACGTTTCGCCCGAGATGTATTTCAATACCGAAGCGCAGATTCAGTCGTATGCCAACGGGTTGTACGACATCCTGCCGAGCGGGATCCCCCTGATAAAGGACAGGGACACCGACAACCAGGCGGCAACGGACTATTCGTCCATATATGTGCCGGGGCAATGGCGTGTCCCGCAGACGGGCGGAGAATGGACTTTTTCCGCCATATACAATTGCAACTACTTCCTGGAACAGGTTCTCCCTAAGTACGAAAATGGTGAAATAAGCGGCTCGGAAGACAATATCAGACATTATATCGGCGAAGTCTATTTCCTCAGGGCGCTTGAATACTTCAACAGATACAGGGCTTTAGGGGATTTCCCGATCATTACCGAAACCCTGCCGGACGACCAGGCCGTCCTTACGGAGGCCAGCAGGAGAATGCCGAGAAACGAAGTGGCAAGATTCATAGTGTCGGATCTCGACAAGGCCATAGAGTTTATGGAGACGACTCCGGACAGCCGGCGTACACGTATAAACAAGGAATCGGCGATGCTTCTGAAATCGAGAGTCTGTCTTTATGAAGGGACATTCCTGAAGTATTTCAAGGGAACCGCCTTTGTCCCCGGCGCGGACGGATGGCCCGGAGCAGCCAAGAGCGGGGAAGCGGCCTATGAATACCCTGCAGGAGATATCGACGCCGAGATCAACTGGTTTTTGGATCAGTGCATATATGTCTCAAAGGATCTTGCGGAACTGTTCTCCCTTACGGAGAATACCGGACTTCTCCAGCAGGACATCTCGGAACCGGCCAATCCGTACATAGACATGTTCGCCGACGTCGACTTGTCGGGATACAGCGAAGTGCTTCTCTGGAGAGAGTACAGCCAGGGTCTCAACATCACTCACGGCATGGGGGAGTGTACCCAGAAAAACAACAACGGGGTAGGAGTGACAAGAGGTTTTACGGAAAGTTTCCTGATGTCGAACGGGCTTCCGATCTATGCCGAAGGAAGCGGGTATGCAGGGGATGACTATATCGCCGATGTCAGGAAAGACCGGGATTCGCGGCTGGCGCTTTTCCTGAAGGAACCGGGGCAGAAAAATATCCTGACCGGGCCTACGGCGGGAGGAGACATCCAGGAAATAGAACCCGTACCCAATATAAACGGCATGTACGGGCCTGCGCTGTACACTGCCGGCTATACCTTGCGCAAAGGCAACCCTACCGACGGCGAGCAGTCCATAATGGGGGCAGGGCAGGGTTCCTACACGGGGATAATCTGCTTCAGAGGGGTGGAGGCGATGCTGAACTACATCGAAGCCTGGTACGAAAGGACCGGAAGCATCAATGCCACCGCCGGCCAGTATTGGGAAGCCGTCAGGCGAAGGGCAAAGGTGGATACGGACTATATGAAAACTGTGGCTGCGACGGATATGGCAAAGGAGGCGGAGAATGACTGGGGAGCATATTCGGCCGGAAAACTTATAGATGCCACATTGTACAATATCCGCAGGGAAAGGCGGTGCGAGCTCATCGGGGAAGGCCTGAGGGATATGGATCTGCAGAGGTGGCGGGCCAAAGACCAGATGTGCACCGAACCTTATCACATCGAAGGCTTCAAGCTCTGGGGCCCGATGAAAGAGTGGTACAGGGACGGAGATGAATATGATCTTAAATATGGCCTGGACACTCCCGGGGCATATGTCTCGCCTCCTGACAGGAGCGAGTATCTCCGTCCGTATGAAAAGAGCAGGAACAGCCTCGTCCTCGACGGCTACAGATGGAACATGGCCCATTATCTGAGTCCTGTCGCCATCCAGCAGTTCATCCTGACTTCCCCGACCGGCGATCCGTCCGAATCGGTAATATATCAGAATCCGGGATGGCCGCTTGTCGCTGGAGACGGTCCGACAAACTGATTGATAACCATATAAACCAATTAATAACAAAAGCTTATGAAACTTTTTAATTATTTTATCATTGCTGCGGCTACGGTTCTTTTCGCAGCAGGCTGCCAGGAAAAAGAGGACGGCGCAGACGGGCAGCCGGTTCCTGAAATAACACTGTCGGCACCGGAGGACGGTGCGGAAATCACTGCCGATGCAGAAAACGACATCACTTTCGAGTGGGCGGTTTCCGAAGATGTCGGGAAATGCGTCCTCAAACTGAGCCTTTCCAAGAGTCTCTCATCGGCTCGGGAAATCGAGATTGCCTCAGGCTCGCCTCTGACCGTGTCCGGAGCCGATTTCGTGGAAGCCGTCATAGCTCTCGGCATCGAAGAGGGCCTGCCTACTCCTGTATACTGGTCGGTGCAGCCTGCGGCCGACATTCAGGCAAATACACAGGTCTGGTCTATGACAGTGACCTGTTCGTTCCCGTCCATTACCCTGAACTCTCCGGAGAACCTTATCGTTATCGACGGAAACAAGCCTGCATTCCCTTATACATTCAGTTTCAAACCGGTGTCTGCGATCGACAGCTACACCCTGGAATTTTCTCTCAGCGAGGATATGAGCGACCCTGCCGAATATGAACTGGAAGGCAATTCCTGGACTATGACCGAGGATGCTTTCTATACGATGATGGACGGGCTCGGAGTGACGGGAAGCGAGTCGGTGATCGTGTACTGGACCGTAAGCGCGACGGACGGAACCATCGTCCAGAGCCAGACGAGGTCGTTTACCGCCAGGAAGTCTGCCATACGGAATGCTGCGGCATCCTGGACTTTCGATGACGAGACCGATCCGTTCAAGGCCGACATCGGAGAGGATATGCAGTATGTCGGGACGGAACCGGCTTTCATAGCAGGGCCGGGCGAAGGCAACGGGGCCATTTCGGTGCCTGCAGGAGCTGCCAATTATCTGAAAGCGATACACGGAATCGCCCCTAACGGAAATACACAGCAAAATAAGGTTAACGTGAGTTCGATGAAAAGTAACTAAAACAAAGTCAACTGGTTATAAGAGTCTATGGTATTACATCTGTCTAAAGCAATCATAGGTTTTTTGGGGAAGAAGCAATAGGCAGAAAGTCCTGCAATGAGGTTCACGGTGA
>CASFLY010000148.1 GCA_949295645.1 uncultured Bacteroidales bacterium
AAATCGGAGGTTGTGTGGAATCGCTGTTATCTGCCCTGCGGGTGAGCCTGAAGCCACTTCTCCCGTTTCTCCCGGGCGATAGCTTCATCTTTGGCGAACTGACTGCAGAAGAACTTCCGGGTACGGCTTGGCGTCACATCTCTTTCATCAACCTTGGCCAGATACGACAACTGCTGAACCATCTCCTCTTTCGTATCTCCGGGATTCCGGCGTTCCAGGAGATAGCTGTTCGGTCTCGGATTGCCCTGCGGATCGTGATTGCAGGGATATACCAGTTTGCGCTGATGAACCTCCTCTTCCGATATGCCGAGCGTATTCGCCCAATGCTTTTCGGCAATTCGATTCAACGTATCGGCACAACGACGTTTATTCCCATCCACCATAAGAACCAGATGCAGATGAGGGTTATGACTCGAAACCTGTTCCCGTCTTGCGATGTATTGCGGATCACATCCCTGTCTTGTCAGTTCTCTTGAAAGTCCCTGTAATGTTTTCTGAAAATCCTGATTGCTTCCATCTGACTCCATTTCCTGTGGATAACGGAAATCCATTCTTACTTGAAATACTTTACTGTGACGAGAGGACATCGAATCGATCATTTGAATTCCTCTATCGAGATACTTTTGTTGAAATGTATGTTCCTGTTGAGAGAGCTGATACCCCTGATACTCTTTTGTCTTGATGATGGTTTTCCCTGGCATGGTACAATTTCCTTTTCTGAAACAATGTTATACTCTTCTCACCGGTAGATACTTCATACATTTTTATATTTATCTATTTATGTATTATATATTTACCTGATGAGCACGAACAGCGGAAACGGGCTGAACCTTCCATGCTGCCGGATGCTTTCGCAGTCAATCGGAATCATCATGGCTGGTTGAGTTAGTTCCCATATCATGGTACGCGCAGTAAAAAAAAAGAACCCCCATTTCAGGGATTCTCCGTGACGTGGAAGTCACTCTTCTTCGGACTCGTCCTCGCGGGGAAGCGAGCCGAATTCACAGCCGCAGGAACAGCAGAGGTAGCCGTCGTCCCACGGAATCACCTGCGTGGAGTTGCAGTCGGGACAGTGTCTCATCGTCACACCCTCCACTGATAGGAACAGGAACCGCACCGGTAGCCGCGGATGACGTTTTCATCGATCAGCTTGCCGACGGTGTTCCCTGCCACGGCTCCGCTGGCGGCGCCGACCAGGATGCCGAGCGCGCTCCCGACAACTGTTCCCACGCCGGGGCAGAGCAGCGTGCCGATGGCGGCACCGGTCTGGCCGCCGGCGGTTGCGGCGACATAGCTTCCGGCTCCGGCGCCGAGCAAGGTCGTCGTTCCGCGAACCGCAGCAACCGGATAGGCCTTCTTCCCGCAAATTGGACACTCCATTTTTCCATTCCTTTCTCGTTGTAACTTACTTTCTCCAGAGTTCCGCCGGCTGACCATCCAGTCCGAAGAGCCGGGTCAGGCTGCGGTAGCACTGGTCGGCACGGGCGGGACTGTACTTTTTAGCGGTTTCGGTGAAGGCGTTCAGCAGGCTCCACCGGGTCGGCTCGGCGAACTCCTCATGCCGGGGATGTTTGAATT
>CASFLY010000149.1 GCA_949295645.1 uncultured Bacteroidales bacterium
CCGAGAGTTCTTTCATCTTTTTTGAGAAGTCCGGCAGCTTGAAATTCGTAAGGAACTGTTTGACCCTCAGTTCATACTGCCACAGATCTTCCTGGTCCAGCACCGAAGTGAAGGCGGAGCTGTGCGCCATGATCTGGTCGAAGATTCCGAGTTCCGGGTTGAAATCGTACTCCTGCTCCAAAAAGGCGATCCTGATGTTCTTCAGGAATGTGATTTTCCCTCCGGAGTCGGACTTGTCCTTTCCGGCCAGTATTTTCAGCAGCGATGTCTTGCCCGTGCCGTTCGGTGCGATAAGGGCGATCTTGTCGCCTTCGTTGATGTTGAAGCCTATGTTTTCAAACAATATTTTCGGCCCGTACGACTTCGAAATATTCTCGATCTGTAGATAACTCGCCATTACCTGTCATTCTTTTTTTCGATTTTTTTGGCATTTTTTCATTCTTTCGACGCCCACACTATCTCCTGCCGGTTTGTCAGAACGGGTAAAGTGCAAGGCATCAAGGGGCCGGATGAAGGGAGTTTACTTTCGTAAATGACCGAATCCGGATCCCGCCGATAACGCCGCAATTTGCCCGTTCTGACAAACCGGCCTATCTGAAGAATCTGTCGACATCCTTTACCACTTCCGGAAGAGCGAACACCGCCACCCTGTCGTAAGCCTCGATCTCCGAGTCCCCGACGGCGATGAACGATTCGTTTCCGCGTATGATGCCGCCGATAATCGCATTCTGCGGGAAACTCAGGTCTTTCAGTTTTCCCTTTGTAATCCAGCTTCCCGGAGCTACCACGAATTCAAGGATTTCGGCATTCGTCCCGCTCATGTATTTCACGAAATGCACCTTGTCGCTGAGGGTGAACTTGAAAATCCTGCCGGCAGTGATGAGCTTTTTGTTTATGACCGCATCCACGCCCATACCCTCGGCCAGTTTTATGTATTCCAGATTCTCCACTTCTGCGATAGTCCTGCCCACTCCGAGTTTCTTTGCCGCCGCACAGGTCAGGATATTGGTCTCGGTGCTGCTTGTCACGGCCACGAAAGCATCGTAATCCTTTACAGATTCTTCTGCAAGCGTGTCCGAATTGCGCCCGTCGCCGTTGACCACTATTACATTGTCCGGCAGTGATTCCGACAGCTCGATGCACCTTTCTTTCTTCATTTCGATGATTTTTATGCTGTCGATCTGTCTGCTGAGCTGTTTCGCCACCATTTCGCCGATAGGCCCCCCGCCCAGTATCATGAGCTTGTTGACCTCGATGTTGCTCTTTCCGATGAATTTCATCAGCTCCTGCATCCCTTCCCTTGTCGCGATGATGAATACAAGGTCATGGTATTTGAATCTGGTATCGACCTTGGGGATAATGGTCTCATTGTTCCTCGATATGGCCACGACCCTGAAAATCAGGGTCTCCGACGGGAATGCCGCGGCGAATTCGCCTACCCTCATGTCTATGACGGGTGAGTCTTCCTCCAACTTGAACACCGCCATCTGAAGCTTGCCACGAGCAAAATCTATGGCTTCGGCCGAAGCCGTGCGTTTCAGAAGTTCTATGATTTCCCCTGCGGCTATCTTTTCCGGATAGAACATCAGGTCTATTCCCATCTGCGTGAAAAGCAGCTTGTTTTCGTATGAAAGGTATTCCTCGTTGTCCACCCTCGAAGTCACTTTCCTGGCTCCCATCTGTTTGGCGAGTATCGCGCTGACGATATTGACCTCCTGGGAGTCGTTGGGACTGACCGCTATGAACAGATCGGCATCTTCCACACCGGCCTCTTTCAGAACGGCTATCGACGACGGGCTGCCTTCCACCGTGATGATGTCGGTATATTCGGAGAACATCATCAGACGCTCCTTCTTGTCATCTATGACCGTGATGCTGTTCGAGTTCGTGCTCAGCATTTTGGCGAGGTGCGTGCCGACGTCGCCGGCTCCTGCTATTACTATCTTCATAAGTCTTTCGAGTTTATTTTGCGCATTGGCTGCGTCATACTTTCGTCCTGCTTCGGGGCCCGGCCGAGGAGGGCACGGGGAATCATCCAGCTCGAAGACAGGCCGGTGACGGAGGCGGAGGCGCCATGCTGCCTCAAATATAGTGAAATATCGGATGCGGTGATGCCGATTCTGATTTTCCTTGCATCGCGGTGGGCCTTGAACACGGCCTTGAAGTAGCTCCAGCGGAGGGTAAGCAGGTAGACTGCGGCCGAAGCCCCGTCCAAGAGCTTGCGTGTGAAGATGATGCGGGAAGCCTTTTTAGCCCCGTATGCTGCGCTTTCCCCTATGCTTTTCCCGTCTTTCAATGCACGGAGGGCCAGCGTCTTGCCGAGATTCTTGCGGAGCATCAGCAGATTGTTGCGGTAGTTCAGGTAAAGTTTTCCGGGCGAACCGGCAGGCAGGCTGCCTCCTCCGATGTGGTAGACCACGGATGAGGGCACTACGGTCACCCTGTATCCGGCCAGTTGCGCCCTCCAGCACAGGTCGATTTCTTCCATATGGGCGAAGAACCTCTCGTCGAGCCCTCCTAAGGCGTGAAACACTTCCGAGCGTATCATCAGGCACGCCCCGCTGACCCAGAACACGTCTTCAGGGGTGTCGTATTGTCCGTAATCCCTTTCGACTTTCTTCAGGACTCGTCCCCGGCAGTAGGGATAGCCGTATTTGTCTATGTATCCCCCGGCTGCTCCGGCGTATTCGAACATATCCCGCTCGGCGTACGAGTGCAGTTTCGGTGCGCATATCCCGCATTCGGGATGCGAGTCCATCCATTCTTCAAGAGGTTCCAGCCAGCGCTTCGGGACTTCGATGTCTGAATTCATCAGGATGTAGTATTCCGCTTTCAGCTGCATCAGAGCCCTGTTGTATCCCCCGGTATAGCCCCGGTTCCTGCTGAAGAACATCGTGCTGACGTCCGGAAACCTGTTTTTCATCAGTTCCACGGAGCCGTCCGTCGAAGCGTTGTCGGCCACGATGACTTTCGCCCCGGGCCCTGCGGATCCGAGCAGCGGCGGCAGGAACCGTTCCAGAAACCCTTTCGTGTTCCAGTTCAGTATGACTATCGCAGTTTTCATTCAGGTACGATAATGGAAAAATACAAAGATAGAAACACTTTGTAAATTTCCATTATCCTGCCCCGGCTATTCCGGACTATTCCGGGACATAGATGATTTCGCCGTTTTCGAGTTCATAGGCGATGCCGACGCGCTTGCCGCGTTTGCCGGAGGCTTCGTCCTGGTTCTCCGACGGGGTGTAGCGGTTTATCTTTTCACCTTCCTTCGTGATGATTTCCATATTCTCCTTTCCCGGGTTCTTGACGATGGTAAAGTCCTCCCGGCTGAACATTTCGGTCATACTGTAGCGTGTCACGAGCGCCACCATCAGCGCTACCGCGAATACCATTGCCACATCGAAGAGGTTCCCCACGACACTCATCGGGTCATTGTCCTCCTTCCCTCCTATCAGTCTTCTTCTTTTTCGTATCATTTCTCTTTCCTTTCTTATTATTCCTCTGGCTTTTGGAGTGTGGACGAGGGCACTGTTGCCCCCGCCCCGGGGGTGTATTCTGTGCCCGAGCCACACTCCAAAAGCTCCGCTACAAACTCCAGATCCCCCACCTCCCTCATATACCACCTCTCCTTCACCTGCAGCGTCATAAACCCTATCGCACTCGAAAACAGCCCCACAACCGTAGTCGCGAACGCCACCTGCATATTATACGCCATCGAAGAAATATCCCCCGTAGACAGTCCCACCAAAGCCGGCCCCATCGGAATGAGGGTACCCATAAGCCCCAGCATCGGCCCGAGCTTGGTCAGCGTTTTCGAAGAAGAAAGATCCTTGTCGGCCTCAATCTCGAAATCGGCTATGAGTCTGCGCATCTGTGCCGGACTCTCCTTATGGGCAAGTATTTCGCGAAGGTACCGCACCGACAATGAATTGTTTTTCTTGGAAAGCGAGGCTTCGAGCCCTGCCGCTGTCTGAGGTGTCAGCCCTTCTATTTCAGCCCGCAAGGTGCGTCCGCTGCGGCGTATGTTGAGGTATTGTCCGAAAAAACTGCCCGCAAGAAGGAGCGAACGCAGGAAAAGAAGGATGAGGATGACGATGACCGGCACGAGAAGTCCGTTTGAAATCCAGAAAAGTACGTCTGATATGAAATTCATGATTGTCTGTTTTTAATTTGGGTAAATTCAAAAATCAATGATATTGTCTTATGTCGGGGTGGGCGTCACTGCCGGCGTCCGGGCCTGAATGACCACAGCAGGCCGGCTGCGGCGCCGGCCAATGTGATGATGACGACACCTCCGAAAGCTTTCCAGTCCACGTCCGTAGTCCCGGCCGCGACAGTCTGGCCGTTCACTGTGGCTATGATGCCGAAAATGGCGATCAGCGCATTCAGGATGAAAAGCAGTTCGAGCC
>CASFLY010000150.1 GCA_949295645.1 uncultured Bacteroidales bacterium
ACCCTTGGCGCCTTGTATTGCGCCCGTTCTAAGAAGCAGGCGGGACGAATGGGAGACCGGCACAACACTACGGCGTTGCCGGCGGGATTCGGGCGATGTCATCTCGAGCGAAGTCGAGAGATCTGCCGGATAATATGTAAATTGTTTATAAGTGATGAAAGAAATATTCTGGAACTCAATCGCGGAGTATAATGCGGCGACATGGCCGTGGCAGGCCGGATTCATCGTCGTGGCGGCAGTCCTGACCCTTGTCCTGTGGTTCAGACCGCGCACCTGGGCGAAGATAGCGATGAAAGTGTATATGGTGGCCGTTTCGCTGTGGATAGCGTTCGTCTACTATATGGAATTCGCTTCCTCGAGGGACTATTCGAATGTCATGACCATATTCTGGTGCCTGATGGCGGCTGCCTGGGTCTACGATCTTGCAACGCATTTTTCGACATTCCAGAAATCGGGGAAATACAGGCCCTGGGGTGTCGTCATGCTGCTTTTGCCTCTGGCCTACCCGGCTGTTTCACTGCTGCGCGGGCTCGGGTTCCCGGGTATGACCACTCCGATGATACCGAGTGCCGTAGCCTTGTATATGCTCGGTATGCTGATGGCTTTCAACAGGAAGATAAACTTCTTCGCATTTATCCTTATCGTGCACTGGGCAGTGATAGCTATTTCCAAGATAGACATCTTCGACCTTCCGGAAGATGCGCTGCTTGCAGCCGCCTGTATCCCGTCGATGGTCATCTTTTTCCTCAGGATGCTTGAAACTATTCCCGCAGACCACCGGAAACCGTCCGATGCCGTCGTCAAGCCGTTGCTTTTCTGCGTAGCACTCATCATCGCCGGCTGCATGTTCCTGGCATAAATGCGGCGGAATCCTACCGTCCCGCGCTATTTGTCTTCCAGCCAGTGCAGGAAGTCGTCCGTTCTGGAGCGGCTCACTATCAGGTCGAAACCAGTCTCCGGTTCCGGCTCGATTCTGAACCGGCTTCCGATTTTCGTTATGCTCGAAATCGCAGAAACGGATATGATGCAGTTCCTGGAAATCCGGAAAAACGTCGCGGGGTCGAGCTGCTCCATCGCGATGTCCAAAGAAAAGTCCTCGACGTATTTCTGTCCGCTGCGCGTGACCAGATAGGTGGTCTTGTCTTCCGAATAGAAATATGCGACCTCGGACACCGGAATAGGGACTATGGTGTCATTCAGTCTGACCAGGAAACGTTTCCGGATATTTTTCTCTGCAATCGCCGCCGCCGCTGCCATTGCCGCCGCCGTCTCAGGGGCCTTCTCTCCGTCTTCCGCCGCATTTCCCTGCGCTCCGGTCTGCCGCATGGCCTTCATCCTTGCCATACACCTCTCCACGGCACGTTTCAGGCTTCCGGGCTCTATCGGTTTCAGCAGATAGTCGATGCTTTCGACCTCGAAGGCCTTGACGGCATAATGGTCGTATGCCGTGGTCATTATCACGTTAGCCCGTATGTCTGCCTGCCGGAAAATCCCGAAGCAGTCCCCGTCGGACAGCTCCACATCCATGAAAATGATGTCGGGTTCATGCCCCGGCTCTTTCAGCCACGCTATGGTTTCCGACACGGAGCCTGTTTCCCCTTCGATTTCCGTGTCCGGATAAAGCTCTTTCAGAGTAGAGGCAAGTTTCTTTCTTGCCATGGCTTCGTCTTCGACTATCAGTACTTTCATATCCGAATTGTTTTTCGTGACGCGTTTTCCCCGTCGGCCTGCGGGGAGAGCAGCGGAACGGATACGGTGAATATGCCATTGTCCGTCGTGACGGACACCTCTTTCCCGTACCGGTCGTGATACTGTCTTTTCAGATAGTTCAGCCCTATCCTGGTGGATTCTCCGGTATGCACCTTGGGTTTTATCGGGTTGCTGACCCTCAGGCGCAGGCTTTCTGCTTCTATGTTTATCTCTAAAGGAGAGTCCTTGCCTATCCTGTTGTGCTTGATGGCGTTTTCTATCAGCATCTGGACGGAGCAGGGTATGACGTGCAGAGGCATATCCTTTTCGGGAATGTCGGTATTGACTGTAAATCCGTCCTCGAACCTGACTTTCAGCAGGTCGGTGTACATCCCTACGAACTCCATCTCGTCGGCAAGCGGCACGGTGGTCCTGTCATCGTATCTGAGCATGTACCGGTAGATGCCGGCAAGCTTGTGGATGTAAAGGCTGGCCTGCGAAGTCTGGCCGTCGAGCACGAGGCAGTCGAGGATGTTGAGGGAGTTGAACAGGAAATGCGGGTTTACCTGCAGCTTGAGTCTGGCGTACTGGAACTCTGCCAGCGCCGCCTTGTCCCTTTCCGCCGCCATTGCCGCCCGGAGTCCCAGGGCATAGTAGACGATGTACACGAAGGTAAAGCCGATCAAGGCTAAAGTGGCGGCCACGATGAAAATCTGGGCCATCTCTATCGCCGTGATTTCCGAAGTGCGTCCCGAAAGCGGGTCGACCCGGATGTAGAGCACTGCAAACCCGGCCATCAGCAGGCACGAGCCTACTACGACGGCGGATTTTACGGCATTGCTCCAGCCGTGTACCCTGATCAGACGGACCAGCAGGATCAGGCAGCACAGCATCACGACTGTCAGCCATGAGCGGGAAAAAAGCAGGCTGATGACCGAGAGCAGGTCGCTGCCCGTGCCGGAAGAAAAAAGTTCGAGGATGAGCAGCCTGAAGGTAAGGATAAGGGCAATGATGGCGGCCAGAAGCAGGATATGCTCTTTCCTGATCTTTCCCGCCCGGGCCCTGCCGCCTGCGGCGGGGCCGGGTTCCTTTTTGCCCACGGTGGCTTTCAGCAGCAGTACGGTGCCCCAGCCGACGATTTCCGTGGTAAGAAATGTGGACAGGGAGTGTGTCAGGAGGGAGGAATCGGAGAGCAGGGCTATGAGTTTGGCTCCGTAGACTCCCAGGATATAGGCCGTAACGTTCGTCAGTATGATGCTTGACACCGTGATTTCAATCTTCGCCCTCAGCCGGATGCAGAGAAGCGAGACCATCACGACCGTGATTAGTGTCAGCCATATTTCGTCCTGAATGCCTGCCATACGGCAACCGATGGCCGCTGCGACATGCAGAAGCGCGAAAATATGGATTATGTGTCCGTTCCGGATATTCATTGTGGTCAGTCCAGTGTTCTGTCCCGTCAGGTCAAATATAGCGATTAAGCGAGAACAAAAGCAAAAATTTTTTTGTCTTTGTCGAGCGGTAGCTATATGTGGGCACGAAGTGACCAAATATAGCGATTAAGCGAGAACAAAAGCAAAAATTTTTTTGTCTTTGTCGAGCGGTAGCTATATGTGGGCACGAAGTGACCAAATATACGGAATTTTCAGCCGACTCCATAGCAAAACGCCGGATTCTTGCATATTTCTTCTCCGTTCGTCACGGAATTTTTCCCGCTCGTCAAATCTTTCTTTCCGCTCGTCTCGGGATTTTTTCTTTAGAAAAATTCCTTTTTTAGCTTTGTAGCCGCATAATTCGATAACACGACAGATGAAACGGAAACCAAAATTGTCCTTTTGGCAGATATGGAACCTCAGCTTCGGCTTTCTCGGAGTGCAGATAGGTTATTCGCTGCAGAATTCGAATACATCGTCCATTTTCCAGTCACTCGGTGCGGACGTGAGCCATCTCAGCTATTTCTGGCTGGCGGCCCCTCTTGCCGGCATGGTCATCCAGCCCATTGTCGGTATGTTTTCGGACGGTACCTGGACCCGTTTTGGCAGGCGCATTCCGTATATACTCGGCGGGGCGGTCATTTCCACGATAGCCCTGCTCCTGATGCCGAACTGCCCTGTCCTGCTGGCTTTTGCGCCATTGGCCATGGGGGCCTTCATCCTTCTTTTTATGGATCTGTCGTTCAACGTCACGATGCAGCCGTTCCGGGCTCTCGTGGCGGATATGCTCGATGATTCGCAGAAGACGAAAGGCTATGTGATACAGACATTCCTGATCAATCTCGGGGCTGTAGTCGGGGCTTTCCTCCCGCTGATTATGACCTGGTGCGGGGTGTCCGACGAGGCCGTCCCGGGGCAGGTTTCCAAACATATCGCCTATTCATATTACGCAGGAGGCATCATCCTGCTGCTCACTGTCTTGGTGACAGCCTTCAAGACCAAGGAGTACCCTCCGAAAGAGTTTGCGGAGTACAACGGTCTGGATGAAGCGGCCGTTACCGGCAATGCAGGTGTCTCTGAGGCAGCAGGCGGCAGTGTCGGTGCCGCTTCCGCTTCCGGCAATGTGGCTGCCGCTTCTGCGCAGGCAGCCGGTGTAAAGGCCGCTCCGGCAGGGAAAGCCGGCTTCATCACCCTGATGCGTCACATTCCCAAGGTGATGCTCCAGCTCGGAGTGACCCAGTTTTTCTCCTGGGCAGCCCTGTTTATGATGTGGACCTACCTGAAACCGGCCATTACGGGGCAGGTTTTCGACCCGGCCACCGGGGCGGTCCTGTCGGAAGGCGCCACCCAGACCTGGACAGGCGTACTGAACGGCATCTACCCGATTCCGGCCTGCATCATCTCGATTTTTCTCAGCAGCATTGCCGCCAGGTGGGGTAACAAAAAGGTTTACGCGGCCTGCCTGCTTTGCGGGGCGCTCGGCTTCTTAGGTCTGCTCTTTATCCATAACCAGTATCTGATGATGATTCCGATGATTGGCATGGGCATCGCCTGGGCCGGCATCCTCGCCATGCCTTATTCCATCCTTTCGCGGGAGGTGGATGCGCAGAATATGGGTGCCTATATGGGCATATTCAATTTCACCATCACCATTCCGCAGATTGTCATCGGCCTTACCGGAGGCCTTATCGTGAAATGGGTTTTCGGCTCGCAAGCACTTTATATGCTCGGCCTTGCCGGCGTTTTCATGCTGCTCGCTGCCGTCTCCGTCGCCTTTGTCGGCGGCAGACGCGGCAGAAGGCCGTCCTGACGTCGGCATGGCGTTGTCGGCGTTTCCTGTGGACGTCGGCATAGCATCGACGACGCTCGCACAGGAATACACCCCCGTTCCGGGGGCAACAGTGCTCGCTGCCGTCGATGCTATGCCTCTCCAGCTCCGGGTCATCAGGATGTCCCGCCCTTGTCATCTCGAGCGAAGCGCAGCGAAGTCGAAAGATCTGCTATAAAATAAAGAAATCAGTTAAATTATCATAAAATAATGAACAGAATTTTATCCAGACTTGCAGGACTTGTCCTGTTCTGCACCGCGGCTCCGGCCCTTTCCGCACAGGAAGGGTACGAGGTCAAAGGCGTTATCCAGGACGCTCTCGGGCCTGTCATCGGAGCCACCCTTATGGAACAGGGCACGACAGTGGGTACTTCTACCGGACTGGACGGAGACTTCATCTTTGCCGTTTCAGGCCCCGATGCCATCGTAGAAGTCAGTTGTATCGGATATAAGACATTGGTCTTCAAGGCTTCCGAATTGCCTCCGGTTATCACCCTCACCGAAGACACCCTTTTCCTCGACGATGTGGTGGTCATCGGTTACGGTACTGTCAAGAAAGAAGACATGACCGGTTCCATTACGGCCATCAAGACCGACGAACTGAACAGGGGAGCGGTGGTCTCCACCCAGGACATGATGAAAGGCAAGGTCCCGGGACTGCAGATCATCCCCGGGGACGGCGGTCCGGGTTCCGGGTCTACCATAAGGATCAGGGGCGCTGCCTCCCTCAATGCTTCGAACGACCCTCTCATCGTGATAGACGGAGTCCCTATTGCCGTGGACGGAGGTGCCGGTATGGCGAACCCTCTCGAGACCATAAACCCTAACGACATCGAATCCTTTACCGTGCTGAAAGATGCCTCGTCGGCAGCCATTTACGGCTCCCGAGCATCGAACGGCGTCATCATCATCACCACCAAGAAAGGCAAGGGTTCCAAGCCGCAGGTAAGCTACAGCGGGAGCGTAAGCGTTCAGACCAACTCGAAACGCATTCCGACCATGACCCCGGGCGAATACAGGGAGTATGTGGCAGCGACCTTCCCCGCAGGGACGACTGTCGGAGACTATGTGCAGTCGCGTCTCGGAAACGTCGATACGGACTGGCAGAGCCTGATTTTCCGCACCGCCATTTCACATGACCACAATGTCAGTCTCAGCGGAAACATAAAGGAGAGGATGCCGTACAGGGCATCAGTAGGCTGGACATCGCAGCAGGGAACCCTCCATACCTCCAAGTATGACAGAGGAACTCTCGACATAAGCCTTTCCCCGAACTTTTTCGACAACCACCTTGTAATCAGCCTTACCGGGAAAGGAGTCTATACCGACCAGCGGTACGCCGACAGCGGTGCAGTGGGGAATGCCGCCTTCTTCAACCCTACCCAGGATCCGTATTTCAGGAATGAGGACGGCTCCATCGACTACACCACCACTAACGGCTACTGGAACTACGGTACCGGCCGTGGGGAAGATTTCGTGCCGAATACCCTTGTGGGCGTCGGCCCGCTTTCGCAGCTTTTCGACGTGGACAACTGCGGAGGCGCCATGCGAATGATCGGCAATGCCCAGGCGGACTACAAGGTGCATGGTTTCGAAGCCCTCAAATTCAATCTCAGCCTCGGTCTGGACATGTCCGAATACAAGTCCCGCAGCGGGGTGAACCCGGGTTCGTTCCAGGCCTATACAGACACCGAGAACAGGGGCATAGGCCAGTACTCGGAGTCCAAACAGTTCCGCCGGAACCAGGTTCTCGAATTCTACGGGAACTTCAACAAGGAATGGGGGATCCACCATCTCGACCTTATGGCCGGCTATTCCTGGCAGCATTTCTTCAGCTCTGACCGCAGCGTGACCTATTTCAATCTTACCGACGAGCAGAAAGGCGACGACTCGCGTTACCCGTACAACAGGCAGGAAAGCTACCTCGTTTCGTTCTACGGACGTATCAATTACTCCATCGACTCCCGTTACCTTTTTACCTTTACCCTCAGGGACGACGCCTCCTCCCGCTTTTCTCCTGAAAACCGCTGGGGCCTCTTCCCGTCGGGCGCCTTTGCGTGGAACATCAAGGAGGAATCTTTCCTGAAAGACGAAAGGGCGGTCTCCCAGCTCAAGCTCAGGCTCAGCGTGGGCCAGACCGGACAGCAGGAAATCGGCAGCAACTATCCTTATATGTCAATATACAACCTCTCGACCGACGTCTACAAACAGTACAATATGGGAGGCAACGGATACTGTTTCTACTACACCCCCGGCGCCTATGACCCGGATATAAAATGGGAGACGACCACGACATACAACGCCGGAGTGGACTTCGGCTTCCTGAACGACAGGATTACGGGAAATGTGGATGTCTACCTCCGTCAGACAAAGGATCTCCTGAACACGGTGATGACTCCGATGGGATCCAATTTCGGAAACTCCGTCCTGACCAACATCGGCTCGATGGAGAACAAGGGCCTGGAATTTTCCATAAACGCCGTCCCTGTCGAGACCGAAGACTGGCATCTGTCGATAGGCTTCAACGGCACGTTCCAGGACACCCGTTTTACCAAACTGAACAACACCGACGACCCGAACTACTCCATTCAGGTCGGAAGCATAAGCAAGGGTACCGGCAGCATGCTCAGCGTGCACAAGGTCGGCTACGCCCCTTATTCCTACCGTACGTTCCAGCAGGTGTACGATTCAGAGGGGAAGCCGGTGCAGAATGCCCTTGTGGACCGCGACGGTGACGGAACGATTACCGACAACGACCGCTACATTTCCGGAAAGAGCCCTAACGCCAAGTTCTTCTACGGTCTGAACGTCAAACTTTCCTACAGGAACTGGGATTTCGGCTTCAACGGCCACGGTTCTGCCGGGAACTGGCTGTTCAACGACTTCGCGTCGTCCAACTCCACCTCTAACGTGGATGTCAACTCCGGAAACCTGCCCAACTTCGCGAAATACGTGAAGAAGACCGGCTTTACCGCAGCCAACAGCGGTGAGCAGTGGTACTCTGACCTGTTTCTTGAGAATGCGTCTTTCTTCAGGATGGACGACATCAATTTCGGCTACACTTTCCGTAACATCAGGAACTGGGGCGGAGACATCCGCCTGGCATTCAGTGCGCAGAACGTGTTCGTGATAACAGGCTACAGCGGAGTGGATCCGGAGCTTCCGGGAACCACCGGCATCGACGGCACCATCTGGCCGCGGCCGCGGACTTTTTCTCTGAGAGTGAACATCAACTTCTGATAAATCCGAAAAGATATGAAACAGATATATTCGAAATTGTTTTCAATAGCTGCCGCCCTTACAGCGGTTTCCTGTGTGGGCGACCTGGACACGGTTCCTCTCAACTCGTACAGCAAGTCTCCGGAGACGGCTTACGGTGCGGACGAAGCAGGATATCTTCACGGGCTTTCCAAACTGTATTTCCAGTTCATTTCGAACGAGACCAACGACCTGCAGGTGAGCGACGGAGGTGCATCCGAGCTTGTCAGGGCTTTCTGGTCCATTCAGGAGACTACGACGGACGAGGCGAAATGCGCCTGGAGCGATGACGCCTGGGTACGCGCCCTGAACACCGACACCTGGACGGAGGCCCAGAACGATGCCACATACGCAGTCTATGTCCGGACCCTCCAGGGTATTACCTATGTGAACGAATTTCTCCGCCAGACCACGGATGACAAGCTCACGGAGAGGGGCGTGGATGACAATGTAAGGGCAAAGGTGGCCCAGTTCCGTGCCGAGGCCCGTTTTCTCAGGGCCTATTTCTACTGGATGGCGATAGACGCTTTCGGCAATGTCCCTTTCGTGACGGAGGATTCGCCGTTCGGCACGGGCGTATATCCGGTCCAGGGTGCCAGAAAGCAGCTTTTCGATTTCTGCATAGGAGAACTCACCGACCTGGCATCCGACGGCAGCGCCATGCCCGCACCCCGCTCGAACTATCCGCGTGCCGACAAGGGCTCTGTCTACGGCCTTTTGGCCAGGATGTACCTCAATGCTGAGGTGTACACGGGCACGGCGATGTGGGAAGAAGCCAAATCGGCCTGCGAGACCATTTTCAATATGGGCTACGGACTTTCGGACAGCTATGAGGCCCTTTTCCGTGGAGACAACGGCGAGAATCCCGACGCCCGCCGGGAATTCCTTTTTGCCGCAGCCTATGACGCGGAGCAGTCCCAGTCTTTCGGAGGCACGACATATCTGACCCTTGCAGCCATAGCTGCGGAAGACATTCAGCAGGTGCCCGTATTCGAGGACGAGAACGGAGAGCCTCTGGCAGAGGAGACCATGGTGACTCTTTATCCTAACGGTGTGAACAATGGTTGGGCCGGAATCCGTGTCCCTTATGAATTCGCGCAGAAGTATTTCAATGTCGAAGACGCCGACTACGGAGACGGCACCTATGGCTGTGACGACGCCCGTGGCAGGATGTTCTACATAAAAGGCCGCGAAGAGTCGATGGACGACGCCCTGTACAAGTTCCTCAACGGCTGGTCCTGCCTGAAATTCAACAACGTGCCTTACGGCAAGGAGCCTCTCTACTGGGGCAGTGAAGCCGCAAACAAGGCATACAGCGACATCGACTTCCCGCTGATCCGTCTCGGGGAAATCTATCTTGTCTATGCGGAAGCCTGCTTCAGGCTGAACGACAGGGACGAGGCTCTGCCGTACCTTCAGGAACTGTCCGAACGGGCCGGTGTGGAAGGTCCCGCCACTTCTTACACGGAAAATTATCTTATCGAAGAGCGTGCAAGGGAACTTTACTGGGAGGGACACCGCCGCACAGACCTTATCCGTTTCGGGAAATTCCATTCGGGCGACTTCCTCTGGCCTTACAAGGGCGGCGAATCGTTCGGCGGGCAGAGTTTCGCAAGCTACAAGACTCTTTTTGCCCTCCCTCTGACCGACCTCACGGCAAATCCTACGCTGAAGCAGAATGAAGGATATGCGGACAACAGGTAAAACCGTAAAAGACTACTGGATATGAGAATAAGACGATATATGATAATGTTGGCCGCCGCAGCCGGGCTTTCCGTCGGCTGTACGCAGCTGGAAGAATTCCGGACAGTCTCGCCGGACGAGATAGTCCGTCCTGTCCTGAACTCCATAAATCCGTCCGAGATAAAGGTCACCAACAGCATTCTCGATGACGAGGTGACCTTCGCCTGGGATGCGGCTGATTTCGGCGTGAGGACGGGAATCAGCTACAACCTCGAGGTCGAATACGGAGAGTCCGGAAAGATCGTGGTCTTCCAGGACATAACGGCGACGTCGCTGAAGATTACTTACGAGGAACTGAATTATGTCCTCGGACT
>CASFLY010000151.1 GCA_949295645.1 uncultured Bacteroidales bacterium
CGCCGACTTCTCGCACAATCCCGAAGACGTCCCGAGACTGTACAGGGCCTGCGCCGAAGACGGAGCCGACCTGGCCATCGGTTCGAGGTACTGCTGCGGAATCAGCGTGATAAACTGGCCCATAGGCAGGGTCATAATGTCCTACTACGCCTCCGTATTCGTGCGTAAAGTGCTTGACATGAAAATCTACGATGCCACTGCAGGGTTCAAGTGCTACCGCAGGAAAGTACTGGAAACCATAGATTTGGATAATATCAAAATGAAAGGGTACGGTTTCCAGATCGAGATGAAATACTCCGCGTACAAACTCGGATTCAGGATAAAGGAAGTGCCGATAATCTTTGTCGACAGAAAGGAAGGATCGTCGAAAATGAGCAGCGGCATATTCGGAGAGGCTTTCTGGGGCGTACTGAAAATGCGGTTCAGGAAAATCAGAAGACGCAATTGAAAATTTTTAAGGGAATTCCATTGAAAGTAGGCTGGAGATATGGACTATCTGCTTTATAACGGAAGAATCATTACAGGTGAGAGCGAAAAGGCCGGAGCCATCGTCATCCGCGGAGAAAAAATCGGAAAAATAATACCGGAAGAGGACTTTGCCGTGACGGATCCCGGAAAAGACTACCCGGAATGCGAGGCGATAGACCTCGGCGGCAAAGCGGTTTTCGCAGGAGGAATAGATGCACACGTGCATTTCAGGGAACCTGGGATGACCTGGAAAGCCGATATGGAAAGCGAATCCAGGGCGGCTCTGGCAGGAGGTGTCACCTCATTCATCGATATGCCCAACACCCGGCCCGCCACAGTCTCGGCGGAAACCCTTGCAGAGAAAATCGCATTGGCCGAAGGCCGTTGCTACGCGAATTTCGGCTTCCATCTCGGGGCGACGAATGATAATTTCGATGAAATCAGGGAAATCCTCGACCACGGCAAAAGCGGAATCACGAAAAACGACTTCGGAGGGATAAAGGTCTTCATGGGCTCCTCTACGGGAAATATGCTTGTGGATGACGACAAAACCCTGCGGCGGATTTTCGGGATAAAGGAGAAGGAAATTCTGGTGCATTGCGAAGACGAGAAGACCATCAGGGAGAATCTCCGGAAAGCGGAAGAAGAATTCGGAGAGGATATTCCGTTCGGCATGCACGAAAACATCAGAAGCAGAAGGGCCTGCATACTGTCTTCCGCCAAGGCTTTGGAAATGGCCATGGAATGCGGGACGAGGCTGCATCTGCTGCATATTTCCACAATGGAGGAAACCGAAATGCTCCGCGCCGCGAAAATCACGGACGGGGACATTACCGGGGAGACATCGGCCAACTACCTGTATTTCTGTGACGACGACTATGCCAGGCTCGGCAGCAGGTTGAAATGCAACCCTTCCATAAAGACCGGGAACGACAGGGCGGCTCTGCGCAATGCCCTGAAAAACGGCCTTATAGACACGATAGGCTCGGACCACGCGCCCCACCTCCTTTCCGAAAAACAGAAGGGCTACCTGTCGGCGCCTTCGGGTCTGCCGTCCCTGCAGCAGTCCCTGCAGGTTCTTCTGACCGTGGCCTTTGCGGAGGACATTCCGCTGACAAGGATCGCATCCGTATTTTCGGAAAAGGCTGCCGCCATATTCGGCATAAGGGACAGAGGCAGGATAAAGGAAGGATATTTTGCGGACCTTGCCATTGTGGATACCGACGCTATGTCAAGGACGGATGAAGCAGCCGGCAAATGCGGATGGAGTCCCTACCTGGGAGAGACGCTCAGGGGCAGAATCACCGACGTGTTCATAAACGGCAGGCATGCGGTAAGAAACGGGATTGTCAGCGAAGGCCCGCCTCCAGGCAGAAAAATAGTCTTTGAAAGATAGGTCCGTACTGCCGGACATCCGGGAAATGTTTTGTCTGAATCAAGAAACCGTTTCAAAACCATATGCTGCAAATTGACAAGAATCTGAAAAAATCGAAACTGCTGATATATCTCGTTTCCGTCTTCGCGATTATCCTTTGGGGAATTTCATACATCTGGACGGACATGCTTATAGAGATGGACATTCCGGTGTTCTACTTCGTGTTCGTGAGAATACTGCTTGCCGGAATAATACTGTTCCTGTTCAACGCCACGAAGGGAAGGATAACGAGGATCCACAGAAAGGACCTGCCGAAATTCCTGCTTCTCGCATTTTTCGAACCGTTCATCTATTTTCTCTGCGAATCATACGGTCTGAAAGAGACAGGCTCCCCTACCCTGAGTGCGATGATAATAGCCACAATACCCATATTTTCCATCGGTGCGGGGATGGTCTTTTTCAAGGAAAAGGTCAACATAGTCAACGTACTCGGAATCCTGCTCTGTGTGGGAGGAATCTGCCTGGTGGTGATGAGCAGGGACGAAATCGGGGAAAACGTCATTTTCGGAATAGTACTTCTGGTAATTGCCGTGCTCAGCGAAGTAGGACATGCCTCGATAACCAAAAGTCTGTCTTTCAACTACTCCAGCCAGATCATAGTGATGTACCAGTTCCTGATAGGCTCGGTCTACCTGCTGCCGCTCTTCCTGACAAAGGGCCTTGCCGGATTCGACAGCACATATCTTTCAGCGGACGTGCTCTACCCTATAGTCTGTCTGGCATTCCTTTGTTCAAGCCTGGCATTCTCCCTGTGGGTCAGCACCATCAAAAGTCTCGGAGTGGCCAAGTCCAGCATCTTCTCCGCCCTGATTCCAGTAGTGGCTGCCATAGTGGCCTGGATTCTCGGACAGGAAAGCCTGAATGCACGCCAGTTTGCAGGCATCGCCTTATCGACACTGGGCGTCATTTTCTCACAATACACGAAAAAGACCTCATTGCAGTGAAAAACGGAGGCCGAGATTCAGACTGAAATTGAAAGGCCTGTCGGAATACACCGTAGGGATATCGGAACCGTTGTCGAAATAGTATGAAATGCCCGGTTCCACATAGATTCCGACCACAGGGGACAGGTTCGCCTGCAGGCCTGCCGATGCGTTCAATGACCACTGCAGCGGCACGACTCTCAGTCTCCCGCTTTCCCGGCTTCGGACATCGTTGCTGTAGAAATAGTCGCTGACGGCACTCCCGCCGACACATTTTTCGAGCATACCGCCTGCGGAAACATACACTTCAATACCGTGATTGCTCCAGATGTCGTAGCTGACTGTCAAAGGTATGCCGAGATAATGAAGGGTCTGTCGAGAATCGACATAGTATGAATCGCTGCCTGTCCTGGACTTCGAAAACAGGTAAGTATAGGTAAGCCCTGTCCCCGCGCTCCACCCCGGAGCTATGCCGAAGGCAAAGGCAACCCCGGCCCTGACAGGGATGAAATGCCTGGTTTCGGTGCTGATTTCGCGCATCCTGTTCAATGTCATAATGCCGGCCAGCGAATTTTCCCCGTATCTCATCGGTTCGGCCGCAGCGGCAGCTACCGCAGGGCTGTATCCGGCATGACTGGACGTGCCGCCGGCAAATCCCGACGCAAATACGTTGAGCGAGGATTTCCTCCCCTCCCGTCTGCGCACGTTGTCGGCAAGGAGAATCTGCTGCCAGTCGTATGGGTCGGGCCTGACCTCCACGGGGGTTTCCCCGTTTTCCCGGACGTTTTCCCGGACCTCCGTTTCCGAAATATCGGATGTATTTCCCGGTGTTTCAGGTCCCGGGACAGTTGGTGTATTTCCCTGCTCTTCCGGCTTCGGAATGCCGGATATGTTTTCCTGAGCTTCGGATTTTTGAAAGTCCGGTGTACTTCTCACGTATCCAGACTCCGGGACTTCGGACACATTTTCCCGAATCTCAGGCTTCGGTGCAAAAGCCATATCATCCGGTGCAACCGTCCGGGTGCCGGCTTCCTCATCCGCTGCAGGAACGGCAAGGTTCTCCGCCACGGCAGTACGGGAGATTTCCGACGGG
Organism: uncultured Bacteroidales bacterium; assembly: GCA_949295645.1. Classification (GTDB taxonomy): domain Bacteria; phylum Bacteroidota; class Bacteroidia; order Bacteroidales; family UBA932; genus Cryptobacteroides. Next base: position 3,920 of record CASFLY010000151.1, read on the forward strand.
ATTTCCGCGTCCCTGTCGAACAGGACGGCAAAAACGGTTACCGCAGCCGCCGCTACGGCCGGGACCATATACAGAAAGATCTTGCGCTGCTTCCGGCGGCGCTCCACCGACGCGAGGATATCTCCGAAAATATCCTCCGAGACGGGCTCCGAATAGTCCGACATCCTGTCTGCCAGCTCTTTTTTCCAGTCTTCCGTCATTTTTCCGTGTCAGTTAAATATTCCTTTATCCATTTTGCGAGCAAGGCCTTGGCTCTGTGAAGCTGCGAGGCCGATGAATTTTCCTTTATACCCAGGATTTCCGCTATTTCCCTGTGGCTTTTGTCCTCGAATGTATAAAGGTTGAAAATGGTTCTGTAGCCGTCAGGCAGCCTGCGTATCATTTCCTGAATCACAGAGGCGGGAACAGAATCCGGGCTGAAAGCGGCACCGTTGTCTTCTTCCGGGATGTCGGGAAGCGTTGCCGTGTTCACTATGAAAGCGTTCCGGGAGGATTTCCGAAGATATTTCAGGGCATTGTTCACCGTGATTTTCTTCATCCAGGCCTTGAGCGAGCCCTCTCCCATAAACCGGAACCGGTCGATGGAGGAGAAAATTTTCACGAAACTGTCCTGCAGGATGTCTTTTGCCGCATCCCTGTCGGTGATATACCTCAAACAGACGGCATTGAGAAAACCTGAATAGAGACCGTACAAGTCTTTCATTGCCTGACGGTCTCCGTTTTTCAGTCTCTCTGTCAATATCTGTTCAGGTATTGCAGACATCAGTCTACGCGGATCTTATAGTCGAAGTTTACGGTTTTTGTCCCTGAAAAGGAATCGAATTTAAGGGTAAGCTTGACAGTCTCGCCGTCCTCCAGACCGAAATCGGGAAGGCGGAAAGCCACATAGCCGTCCCCTCTGGCATAATTGACGTCGCCATTCCTGTTGTGCTTGAAATATACCTCATAAGGATTTTCTTCATTCAGGCCGGTCAGCAGGTTCACCTCATGCTTGATTCCGGTATTACCCCAGTAGGTGTCGAAATGCAGGGTCAGGTAGCCGTCTTCGACTACCGTCCAGTTCCGGAATATATCCACCGGATCATTGCCGTAAACCTCGGAAACCGTAGCGGCATCCTCTTGGGCCACCGCCACCGGCTTTTTAGTCAATATCGTATCTATCCAGCTGATTTTCACCGCATTGTCATAGATTTCCGGATCCGCTTCCGCAGGCAGGTCCGCCTGTTCGTATTTCACGAAAGCCCTGACTTCCTTCTCGCCGTACGGATGACAGGCATTGTCGAGGGGCCAGAATTTCGTATTGTCGTCGACCTGGAAATAGAAATATTTGCTGTCCCCGTCCGTAACAGGCTTTACGGTAACTATGGCGTCAGGCATAAGATAGCTGAGATCTACCTCTTCGCCCTTGTCGAGACAGGACTGGAACATCGGAAGCGCCATCAGGGCCGCCCCCGCAAGAATGATGGATTTAATGTTCGGTTTCATAA
>CASFLY010000152.1 GCA_949295645.1 uncultured Bacteroidales bacterium
CAGTTCGACGAATTTATGTTGTTCAGAACCAGGGAATTCGTCGAACCGTCGTTACGGATTTCGAAGAAATCCGATTTTCTTAAACCCCAGTCGCTGTGGCGCCCCTGCTCACTCTCGGATGTCCACCGGACATTCTCGTAAACCGTTCCCGACTATTCAAGGGGCGCCACCCCCATTTCTGCTCGCTCTCGAACGGCCACCGGACGTTCTCGTGAACCGCTCACGACCTCGCTGGGGGCTCGTCGCAGAACTTCGTTCTGCTCCTTCAAAGGTAGTTCGATGCCTTTCAACAAGTTGAAATTCGTCGAACTCACGTTATAATACTTCGATATATTTCGATTCGATGACAGTCTCCGCATCTTTTGACAGGTACAGTTCGAACTTTCCAGGTTCCACCCGGAAATCCATATCCCTGTCCCACAATGCAAAAGAGGACATCGGCAATGACAGGACGACCTCCCTCGATTCTCCGGGCGCCAAAGTCACCCGTGCGAACGCCTTCAGTTCTTTCAGAGGCCTGACCACCGAAGCCCGGCAGTCGCGCACGTAGATCTGGATGACCTCATCCCCGCACACCTTTCCAGTATTTTTCACCGTCACCTTCATCTCTACGGAATCCTTGTCCCGGCCCACTGACGGAGGCACGGTAAAATCACTGTAAGTGAATGAAGTATAACTCAGTCCGAATCCGAAAGGGAAAAGGGGTTTTCCATCATCGTCATTGTATGAATAGCCGCGCCCGGAGGGTTTGTAATTGTAATACAACGGGATCTGACCGACATGTTTTACCCAGGTAAACGGAAGCCTGCCCCCAGGATTGTTCGTCCCGATCAGGGTCTCGACAATCGCCCGGGCGCCTTTCTCGCCGCAATACCAGGACTCGATGACGGCATCGGCCGAATCCAGCCATTCCCTCATATCCACGGCCCCGCCATTCTGCAGGATGACAATCAGAGGTTTCCCCGTGGCCGACAAATCCAGAATCATCTGTTCCTGGTCGATTTTTATGTCGTTCGACTGTTTGGCATCGACGATAGCCGCATACTCGAGACTTACCGGCTTGTCTATGGTACCTGACGGAAGTCCCAGACTGCTGCGGTCCCCTCCTTCACTTTCATTGATGGTGGCAAAATACAGAATGGCATCCGCATCCCGGAGCCTCCCGGTCCTGATTTCAGACAAGGACGGGGAAAAAATATCGGTATCCGGGCCCAATATGCGTTCCAGCGCCTGCCTTGGGGTCTCGTCTTTCCCGTTCACAGCCCGCGAATATCCGCCGAGAGAGACCTGATCCGCCCCCGGCCCGGCTACGGCCACCCGTTTCAGTTTCCTGCGGTCAAGAGGAAGGACTCCTCCATCGTTTTTCAGCAACACCATCGATTTTCGCGCGACATCCAAGGCTATTCTCTTATGCTCCGGACTGTTTATGACTGAATCGGCTTCGGCAGGGTCCGCATAAGGACGCTCGAAAAGCCCGAGTTCGAACTTGCAGCGCAGGACCCGTCTTACAGCGTCATCGATCTGTTTTTCCGTAATATTCCCTTCGATATACTGCCCGTAAAGATCGTGATAGCCGAGATGGAGTTCCACATCGCATCCGGATTTGCAGCACATGGCCTGGGCCAGCCGCGTGTCGTCCGTCATACGGTGAGAAACGGCCACGCCCGGAACTGAATTGTAATCCGACACGACAAAGCCTTCGAACCCCCATTCATCCCGCAGTATGTCTTGCAGGAGCTTCCGGTTCATCGAACAAGGCACTCCATCCACGGAATTGTAGGCTGCCATAATCGATCTCGCTCCCCCTTCCTGGATACAGGCACGGAAAGGCTCGAGATATATTTCCCTCAAAGTCCTCCAGGACGTGTTCGAAGCATAGGAATCCCTGCCTCCGTCCCCGTAGTTGTCCACAAAATGTTTGGGAGTCGAAACCACTCCGGCGCTTTCCATGGCCTTCACATACGACACGCCCATTCTCGATGAAAGGAACGGATCCTCACCGTATGTCTCTTCTGTCCTGCCCCACCTCGGATCGCGGGATATGTTCACTACCGGAGAAAGGGTCTGCCGGATTCCGACTGCTTTCAGTTCTTCGGCTATCGCAGATGCCATACGGCTGCAGGAAAGAGTGTCGAAAGTGGCCGCGACAGCGATGCTTTGCGGGAAAGAGGTGAAAAAATCGCCTGCAGTCACGCCGTGCAGGGCCTCGCTGTGCTGCAAGGCCGGGATTCCCCACCGGTTTGCCGACACCGACAGCCTCGTATCTTCATTGATGGCCATGGCGAAAGCAGCCGGATCGGGCCCCACGGCCCCTCTGGCATTGCCTGCCGCATAGTCCACTTCCGGAAGCATTCCCCGGAAATCGCTCCGCAGCTGATCGACCTTCTCCTCGACAGACATTCTCGACATCAGGTCTTTCACCCGCATTTCAACCGGCCGGGACGGATCCTGATACGGATATCCCGGCCTGTTTTCAATGCAGCCCGAAACGGCAGCTGCCAGAATGATTATAGACAGGTGAAATTTCATTCCTGAGTGTTCTGGGCTGAAATTGTGAAATTCTTGAAACTGCTGCTGCCTCCGCGGCCCCAGACAGAAACATACCCTGGCGTAGGTTTAGGCCCGTCGAATTCGAATTTTCGCGCATAATGTTTTTTCAGGACCTGTGTAACGCCGTTCTGTGTCTTCAACGAATATATGTTCAGCACCGACTGCCACCAGTTGGGCATTCTCTCGACGTTAGTGATTTCCATACGGAAATAATCATCACGCTGTCCCACAGGCGGAATATCTTCGACTGTCACATTTTCAACGCCATCAGGAACAGGGACACCCGGGACGACATCCCCCAAAGCATTCGGTCCGAACTTGTTGAAAGCGTATATGGACCCGAGATTGGTCGCTTCATTATAGGAAAAGAAGAATTCCCACCAGTTTGCCGAATCATCGTCATTTTCATTGACATAGACCCTAAGTCCCCCTTCACCGCCTTTGATGTCCACACTTATGGTAATGATATTGTTCGCCTGTGTCAGCAGGGCGGACGGGGCGAGACACATAAGTTCCGTTCCCCGGTCACCGTCTCCGGTCAGTCCCAAGAAACCGCTGCCGAAAGTGTATTCCCCGGACGGCTTCCACATATCCGTATCCAGGGTCTGGCCGTTCAGCGGGTCAAAAGTAATCACCGCATCCTTTGCAGCCTGTACCAGCATCAGGTTCTGGACTGCCTCGGTAGAACCGGTCACTGTTTCTATCTTTATGTTCCCGTACCTCACGGCCGCCTGATCTTCGTTGGCCTTTGCCTTGACCGAGAGGGTCTTTCCGTCTTCGGAAACGGTTACGGACTCTATCCAGTCAGGATAACCCCCGACATTGATGGTTTCGACATTTGTTTCTATCGCCGCTTCCAATGTTCCTCCCGGACCGTCGAATGCAAGACTGGAAGGTGTCACTGTCAGAAGCGGAGCCGGCCTGTTGTTCCCTATGGGGTCGTACGGTTCCTGACACGAAACTACAGCAAATACGGCTATCGCCGACATATATGAAATAAACCTTTTCATAGCTTGATCGATATTAAAGAACTTTTATTTCAACGACAGGAGAAAAATTATACCGTCCTACCGAATTTGTCGCAAGCGCAGCTACGCGTGCATAATATGTGACCCCGCTTTCGAGGATATCCGACACGGTCAGCGTATAGGTCCGGGACTGTATGTCGGCATCATCCGTACCGCTCAGATCGATTGTCGCCTCATAGTCGAGATGATTCATACCGACATTGGGATTCCACTTCGACACCAAGAGCCTGGACATGGTGATTTTCCCTGCATCCGGACGGGACTTCCGGATCGAAAAGGTCGCCACAATGTCATCTTCATCCGCCTTGATGGAAACATTGTCCAGATAAAGATAAGGTACGACTTCGAAATCGAGGGTAACTTCCCCCTCTATCTGCAGTTCTACCGGATCGACAGGAAAGAATGCCCCGTCACGCGGTTCCACAGTGTACTTTCCCGAAAAAACTTTCGTGTTTCTATAGGTCCCGTCCGGTTTTCCCCAGAAGTCTATGTATGAACTGGCTCCTTCTTCCTGAAGGCGGATTACGAATCCGTTGGGCTGCTCGGTTATCAGAGGGTTGCCGTCTGCATCATACAGCGTTCCCTGAATCGTCTCTGCCGGCAGGTCGTATGTATCGACCTTACAGCCGGCAAACAGCCCGGAAAGCGACAATAGTAATAACAATGGAATGTATTTTTTCATAATATACGATCATTTAATGGTATCTGTTAATAGCCCGGGTTATTCGGCAGCAAAGCAGGATTCCTGGTGATGTAATCGGTAGAAATGCCGGCATAGTAGGCAACGGAACTGAACTGCATGCGGAGTTCGGTACGTTCCTCCTTTGTAAATATATACTGCTGTCTGTCGAAGACATAGTACGGGCAGAGGGCGTGGAATGTCTTGGCCTGGATAAGGTTCTCATACATACGCCAGCGTTTGAAATCCCAGAAAAGCTGGTTTTCAAAAGCGAATTCGCACCTTCTTTCATTTATGATCTTGTCTTCATCTACATCTGCAAGTTCGGAAGTGCCGGCCCTGTTTCTGATCTTGTTCACGGCTTCAAGGGCATCCTGTTTTGTCACGGTTTTCCCGTCGACCTCCTGCCCGACAATATTTATCGCCGCTTCCGCCTTATTGAGCAGGACTTCCGCAAATCTCATCTCGATCCAGTCCACATTCCCGGTCCAGTCCGCTCCCGTAGCATTCGGATCCACATATTTCCAGACAATGCAACCGTTTCCGTTACCGTTCGGATCTCCCATCCCGCACTTTCCCTGTACGGTCATACCCTGGTACGTATCGGTATAATTCGACGAGGTATGCAGAGTCCCGTCCGGATATGATTCATATATGCCCTTACGGACTTCATAGATATCGGCCGGATTATCGCTTGTAGGCATCTGGCAGCCTGGGACAAGGATCGTTGCGAGCAACCTGGCCTGGGCGTCTGCGAACAGGTCCGTCGGATTGCTGTAATAGACAGGAGAATCCGGAGTGCCTGTATCGAGAGTGAAAGGATCACCGTTCTCGTCATCGAAAATCTCGATCCACTCTGTCGTCACCGACAGTTCGGCATAGTTGTTAGACTGGGACGTGTAGCCGTGAGGAAGCTGCCGCGCCGACCAGTTCTCGGGACGGGCCCCGTTCATCAGAGTCGCGTCATACTGCTTTACGAACATTCTCTCATGGTTGTCCGCGCTCTCGTCTATGAACAGATCCCTGAAATTCTGTATCTTGGCTTCCTTTGTGGCATTGCCGTGCTTCTCATAGAGATAGTATTTTCCTCCGTTATCCTCAGCTATGCAGGCGGCACTGTAAGCCTGTTTATAATAGTACTCCATATCATCTTTCGGGATGCCGACCAGACCATTGAGCTGGACTGTGGAATTCTTGGCAATCGATGCCGCCCACAAAGCCACTCTGGCCTTCATATTGGCGGCGATGTACTTGTTGACACGGCCGGTCTGAAGTTCATTCGGGCCCATAAGGGAAATGGCTTTGTCGAGATCGGAAATGATAAAGTCGATGACCTCCTTTTCAGTATTTCTCGGGATATAAAGATTGTCCACGTCCTGATAGCTGACAGGTTCGGAAACGATAGGGACCCCTCCATAACTTCTGACCATCCAGAAATACATCCAGGCCCGGCAGAAATAGGCTTCACCCAGCCAGTGGTTATAGGTTTCCTGCATAGACGTAAATGAACCTGCATTCTCGGAAATGCCCTGGATCACGAGGTTCGCATACCTTATCTCACCGTAATCCCACCAGGACATCATGTTTCCTGTCAAGGACTTTGGTGCAAGGCCGACACGAAGAGGCGTGACCTGGGCTTCGCCCGTGACAACGGACGGATTGTCCCAATTGCTGAACGGAGCTCCCGAATCGCCTCTCAGGGAATTGACGCTGGCATTCTGCGCTGCTATGGGTATTTTGGCATACAAGGTAGCGATAGCTGTATTCACACCGAACTCGTTCGTGTAAATCTGGTCCCCTGTCAGCACTCCGGTCGGCTCTATATCCAATGATACGCAGGATACAAGACCGGCGGAGAAAAGCAATGACAACAATAGCTTATTTATCTTCATAATAATTATCAGAATTTAATGTTAGCACCGAAATTGATTGTCCTGATCAGCGGATAGATTCCGCCATAGCCAGAAGAAGGATGCTCCGGATCCAGATATTTAAGTCCGGTAATAGTGAACAGGTTGTATGCACTGCAATATACTCTGATTCCACGTATTCCTATCCAGTCTGTCACCACTTTCGGCAGGGTATAGCCTAATTCCATCGATTTGCACCGCAGATAGTCCGTTCTGTGAATGGAACTTTGGGAATTGCTGGAATTCAGATTCATAGCCGTGCTTCCCTGACTTGTCGTCGGCAATTCTCCAGGAATCCATTCGGTGCGAGGGTCGCTCGGATCGGCTGTCGGATCGGCCAGATGCCATCTGTCATAGAAGAAATCAGGGCCGCTCATATCCTGGATGAAAGGCTGTGCGAGTATCCAGTTATATTTGATGTTGCTGAGTGCCCCGCCCTGGAATACTACGGTAAAGTCGAAACCTTTATATTGGGCATCGAATGTCAGGCCGAATGTCATCAGAGGGAGATTCTGCGAGTTTTCCGTTCCGTATGTAATCGGATGCCTGTCCAGGTCATCGATCACGCCGTCTCCATTCCAGTCTTCGTATTTATAGTCACCCGGCTTCAACAGGCTGTTGCCTTCGCTGTCCATGATCGGGGAGTTGAATATTTCCTCATAGCTCGTGAACTGCCCCGGAGAATCATATCCCCACCAGATGTCGTTCCACCGGTTTTGAGGATTGTTTCTCCAGTTGGTCCACTGCGAATCATCGGGAGTCCTCTCTACATAAATGTTCTTGGTTCTGGCCATGCTCAGGTTTGCCGTAATTCCGTATGTGAACTGCTGCACCGTATTCCTGTGGCGTACCAGCAAATCGAATCCGAGGGTACGGTCACTGTTAAGGTTTTCGGCAGAAAGCCCCTCGCCTATCCAGTCCGGAATAGACACGGAACGTGTTGCCGGAATTCCCGAACGGTCTCTTCTGAAAAGATCGAACTCGAAGCCGAGCCTGCCGTTCCAGAAATCCCCGTCGAGACCGATGTCATACAACGTCACGTCATACCATGTAAGATTCGCATTCGGTGTACTCCTGACTCCGAGCATCTGCTGGGCCTGGCCGTCAAGCAATAAAGGCCACCAATCTATATTCGCCGCACCGTAGTCATAGCCCGGGACAAACTGGAACGTGGCAGTGACATCATCTCCTGTCTTACCGTACGAAGCCCTCAGTTTCAGATTCGAAAGGAATCTCCATCCTGGATTGTCCCTGATGAAAGGCTCCTCTGAAATCCTCCAGGCCACAGATGCCGACGGGAAGAAACCCCACTGATGCCCGGGAGCGAATTTCGACGAGCCGTCATACCTGAATGCGAATTCCGCATAATACCTGTCATCGAAATTGTAGTTCACCCTTCCTACCAGGGCCTTGTTGGCGATCTTCCAGAAACCCGACTGTCCTGACAATGAACTTCCGGAAGAATACGAACTGCCGTCCATACTTCCTGTCATCGTGTCTGTAACGGCTCCGAAAAGTTCTTCGATGGATGTCATATAGATAAGACCGCTTGCGCCGAAATTGTCCATATCGGTAGAACTCTCCTCATACAAAAGCAGTCCGGACACTTCGTGTTTCCCGAATTCCCTGCTGTAATTCAAGGATGCCTGCAAGAGAGAACTTTGGCTGAACCGCGTCGTTCTTGCAGACTTCGATGTGTTTTGGTCGGGAACTGTAGTATTCCCGTACATCGTAGGCAGATATTCGTTCGTGGAAAGATTGTAGTCATAAAGATCGTATGCCCTCTGGAGAGACTTGTCCTCCCAGAAATTGAAGTCGTATGAATAAGTGGCCTTGGCCTGAAGTCCTTTTACCCACGGGATGTCCCAGATAAGGCTGGCGGTGGTTTCTATGGTCTTTCTGTTGTTTTTAGTCCATCCGACAATATCGGAATCCGTGATGGCCAGAGGATTGATACCGTTCTTGACGCTTTGCATATACCTCCTGTCATAGTTTGAGTATGCCGGAGTGGTCGGTTCAAGTGTCCATACGGCTTCCCAATATGACTCGGTACTGCCATACGGGGAATTTTTGGTATCCATAAATGCACCGACGTTGAGCTCTGCCCTGAGGCCCTTGGCTACCTGTGCGCTTATATTCGATCGGATATTGTACCTGTTGTAGTTCAGGTCGCCGGTCGAATATATTCCCTGCTGGTTCGTATAAGCGAAATTGACGAAATAGTTTACGGCCTTCGTACCCCCTGACACGGAAACATTGTGGTTGTGCTGCGGAGCATAGTAGTTCGAGTTTATCCTCCACCAGTCGGTGCCGGTCTTGGAGCCGTTCCTGTATTTCTCGATTTCCTCTAATGAATACTGAAGCTGGCCGTATGGCACAGACCCCCTCATGATGTTGTTTTCATTGACTATCTCCATATACTGCCAGGTATTCAGGCCTTTCGGAGTATTGATAGGGGTCTGGAAACCGACATATCCGGAATACTCAATCTGTGCTTTCCGGTCTTTCTCGCCTTTTTTGGTAGTAATCAGGATAACGCCGTTTGCTGCCCGGACTCCATAAATGGAAGCGGACGCATCCTTCAGGACAGAAATGCTCTCTATTTCATTAGGATCCATCCTGTCCATGTTTTCACGCGGCACGCCGTCCACTACTACAAGCGGTGTTCCGAAACCCCTGATCTGGATCGACGAGGCAAAGGAACCCGGTTCGCCGGAAGTCTGGATAACCCTTACGCCAGGCATTTTTCCTGCCAGCATATTGGTTACATTCTCGTTTTTTGTTGCAAGGAGATCTTCGGTTCGTACAGATGCTACGGAACCTGTCAGAGAAGCTTTTTTCTGGACGCCATACCCGACGACTACGAGTTCGTCCATTTCAAGGGTGGCTTCCTCGAGAGTGACTGTTTTTGTTCTCAGGAAAACGGATACCGGGACTTCTTTGTCTTCATATCCCAGCATAGAAAATGCGAGAACGGCATTTTCATCAACATTGATGGTAAAAACGCCATCGGAGTCTGTGGTTGTTCCCTGTGTAGTTCCCTTTACGAATACTCCGGCTCCGATAAGCGGGAAGCCGTCATTGTCATTGACTACACCGCTGCATTCAATGTTCTGCGCACTGGCACTGAACTGGAATGCAAACATCAGGACGACTGTTATCCACCCCCCCCCACAGCGGAAAGTACAGGATAAAAGCGTCTCTTAACTAATGTCAGTAGACTGTTCATGTTGATTATTGGTTAGTAGTTTATATACAAAAATAAGATAACGGCCTTTAAGGTTCCATTCGATTTTTGATTTTGGAATTTGATTTTTCAACCGGATGAGCCTGCTGAAACCCCTCCCCGGTTTCCTCTTCAGCCATAATGGTAACCGGACCGATCAGCCCTGACGGCTGCAGCCTCTGGTTATAGTTGCCGATCTTTATATTGGTCGAAGTCCGGCGTCTTGTCTGAGGCAACAGGTCATCTCCTATCAGCCGGTTTGCCCATACGTTGGCCACCTCCACTACAAGCCTGTTGCCGCCGTTTTCAAGATACCCGGAAACATCCGCCCTGTACGGAGCCCTCCATAATGTACCCAGGTCATGACCGTTCAGTTCCACCCTTGCCAGATAAGCCACATCTCCAAGATCCAGGAACAGTTTCCGGTCCTGGACGGCAGCATCGAATTCGAATGACATTTCATATCTGACGGTTCCGCTGTAATATTTCACTGCATCGGACGGGTACGAAGTCAGGTCCATCAATGAATCAAGGACAATCTCAGCAACGACATCATCGTCTTCATTATGGTACAGCCATTCCTCGTCGAAACTCACCTTCCATGGCCCGTCAGGCAGCCGCGACACTGTTTCCGCTTCCGTGAAATTTTTCCCGGCCGCATCCCGTCCCGCTTTACCGGACGTTCTGTCGAAAATCACGAAAAACGCATCGTACGGTCCGAAAACCGCAGGCAGTACGCATCTTCCGTCCCGATACTCGAACTCGGGCAGGAACCTTCTCTCGCCGGAAACCGGATTCCAAAGCTGCGGAGCGGCACCCGCATCCCTGAACGACAGATCCACTGTCTCTTTCTTGTTCTTGCGGTTCGCCACGAAATAAATATCCTGATCGCCGGTACATCTGTGGATATAATCTATGTAGGTCGAATCCGGATGCAGATGTCCGGAACCGAATTTTTTGAGCGAGGCAAATGAAAATGCCCCCGGAGCGGTTTCGGAAGTCCGTACAGGATTGTATCCCGGGAAAGAAATCCGCGCCACCGCAAAGTCCGGTTCCACTCCGGCCCCTTCCAGGACTTCCGATGCCGTAAGTCCGTCATAAATGCAGCCTTTTCCGTATTTGCGGGCACATACCGAAATTCCGTCACAGTCGCCCCATATTTCGTCTGCCAGAAAAGCGAACTCTATGTCCGATTCAGGATATCCTTCGAGGGTGCTGTTTCTTAACGGTTTGGGGCCTATCACCTTAGCCCCCGCCTTTACTATCGACTCTATCTTCCGCAAAACCCCTATGGACATCACATCCTCGTCGGGGAGGACAAGCACCCTGTACTTCATTCCGTCCGGCAGCACGATATTGCCTTCGGCATCGACCGACACTCTTTCTAAAAGCACCTCCTCATTGCATACGTCGCAGTCATAGCCATCCCGTCCGATAAACCTCGCATAGTCGCCCTTTACGAAATTGGGACACCAGTCACCATTATAAAAAAGGACGTCCGCGACAAACTTTCCCGACTGAAGCAGGGATGAGCAGCGCGTCAGATACTGAATCCAGCTCTTGGCACCCATATCCCACCAGGTCACATTCGGATTAAAATGCGTCCCTGCCCCGTATTCGTATCCCGGCTTCCCGTCCTGAGGTCTCTGCAAAGTGACAGTGTGGAATGAAATCCTGTTTATGCCCTCACAGAAAGCCCTGTCAGCCACCGGTTTCAGGGCAGCAGGGTACTCGCTCCAATGAGACACGTCCGTAAACGACTCCGCCACTGCGAGATTCTTTCCGTATATGTGTGCTGCCGAAGACGTCTGCTTGCATACGTCGTTCTGGTCATTTTCATCGATGAATGCACATCCGTTCCAGAATTCACCCATAGGACGCTCGGTCCTGCCGAGATTTTTCAGGGCATCCATACACACCGTTCCGGACCAACTCGGCCCCCCGGCTTCGCTCTGCAGGAACATTCCGTAATCCGACAGTCTCCCGGATATGTACCCGTACGAATGGTCGGCAAACATATCCGCCGCCGTCTTCCTGTAATCATTCAGGAATCTGTCCGAAACATCCCCGTTCTCTACCACATAGCCTGCAAAGACCGGCAGATACGGTCTCGGGTCATAACCGCGGTACTTCTCAAAATAATAAAGCAGCGAATCCGACCAGTTGGGATAGCCGTCCTCATAGCTGTCCGTGTGGAAATATGCCAATGTCTTCCCGACATGTTCTCCCGCCACTTCCATCAGCCTGTCTCCCATATACCTGAACATCGTGTCTATCGACTCCTTTTTCAGCCAGTCAATAGCCAGAGCGCCATCCTGCATTTCAGGAAGGAGGCACACGAGAGGAGCCCCTGTGGCAACATGCCCAAGCCGGAATATCTTCCATTCGCCCTCCGGGACTTCCCACTCCAATGTTCCGTCCGGCTTCATACAGGATGTTACATCCACCACATCCGAGGCCTTCAGGAACATCCCTTCCGTAAGAGGGCCCAGCTCCTGCACTAAAGGGGAAACCAATGAATCCGCCGTAATATAAGGGGATGAATCCCTCCTGTTCGACTTAGCATCCAGCTGCGGGACATTGGCAATCTTCGACAAACCGCCGTCCATTCTGAAGGCAAGGACCGCATTGTCCCTGTAATCCATCTTGTCAAGAGGCCATTCCATCTGTTGCGCGACATTGAAATGGTAAGGCGGTTTATAACCTCCCCGGAAATCCGGAACAGGAAGCTTTCCGGCATATCCGGCAGGGCCGGAAATTTCGGTTTCGGAGTGTACGAACCATCTGCCGTTCATTTCCGGAGTAATCCACGGCCCGCCAACTGTCCATCCGCTTGCGCAGAAATTGACCCCGACTATGATTCCAAGCCGTGAAGCCTCGTCGAGAGTGTGTCTGAACAGTGCCAACCACTCTTCGGACAGGAATTCCGGACCTCTCTCCGGAACCTGACCGCTCTCATCTACTCCCCAGTTGCCGGAACAGATCATTATCACTTCCCCGATACCCTTGTCGGCCAGTTCCTCCAAATTAGCCGTAATGGCATCCTTGTCCACAAGGGAATTCAACCACCACCAGAAACAGGAGGGTTTTGCCGCCTCTCCTGGAGAATCGAATGCCGCAGCCAGACTGTCTCCGGAACTCCGGCAGGAAATCGACAGCAGACACAAGGCCGCCGCCGACATCAGACTAAAGATTTTTCTTTTCATAAAAAACAGATTTTGATTAAAAGCCGTTCTGAATTTCTGTAAAAATCAAAACAGCTTCTTAAAAGAAAATAATTCCTGTCATTAGCTTTCCCGCCTTCTTATTTCCTTCACCGCATCCACCATTGCCGTATATCCCTCCACCGACATATAGTCCGGGACCGAATTTCCCGTCCCGAGGCCGTACCCTTTGGCCATCCGCCTGAACTCCGTTCCTTCGCGAAGCACTTTCTCGTACACTGTATCATACGGATTCAGGATGATTTCATTCATATCGAAGCCCCCGAACAGCCCTATCCTGTCATTGTACCGTTCGATCCACTCTGCAAACGGCGCTATCTGATCCTCGTTTGAATGCTTGGCATCGATTCCGCCCGCAATGATATCATCCATAATGGAAAATATGTTCCCGCAGCAGTGCAGAAGGAACTTCTTGCCGCGCGAATGCACAAGGTCCGTCACACGCCGGTGCTGGGGCAGGATATGCTCCCTGATGACATCCGGATCCAGCATAGTCGAAGTCCTGTAGCCGAGGTCGTCTCCCATCCTGCAGAATACGAAAAGATCCGCATAGTTGTCCAGCACCCACGTCCATAGAATCTGATACAGGTCTCCGATTTTCAGGAAGAGATCCCTGAACAGATCCGGGTCGAGGAACTGCATCAGGCACAGATTCTCGTACCCCACCAGGTCTTCCGCGGATTCGAAAATCCCGTAGCCGCACCCTCCGTATGCCTTCATCCCGGCAGGCATCACCTTGCCCAAGGCATCTAAATGCGGCTTGTAAGTCCGGATGAATATCTCCGGTATCTCATCCCACGGGTACCTCTCGAAATCCGCCCTGTTCTGGATAGGGCCGGGCCTGCCGCCGAGAATCGCACCATGATCGGGATAAATCTCGCAGATCTTGACCTCGAAACTCATCGCATCGTAGGTATTGTCCTTCCAGAAAGAACATACCACCCGGTAATGCTCCTCCAGATCCGCCCCTTTTTTCCCGGTAGAATCCACCTCGCGCCCGAGGAATTTCGCGATGAACGGCTCATCTATATTGTGTTCATAAAGAGGGAGATACTTCGGTCTCCGATTATACAGGACCTCCAGAATATTGGTGTAGTCCGGCGTAAATTCTTCGGTTTTCATGTCATTATGCGGTAATACGTTTCTACAAAGTTTGGCTATTTTCCGAACAAATCAAACCTTGACCGCCCTCAAGCCCGACATTTTCGCCAGTTTTTCGATTTCAGCACCGAGATGGCCGACTCCTATCGCGCAATGGTGCGCAGGCCCGGCCTTGGACCAGGCGTCCATAAACGCACGCGCCCCCGCAGGGAAACGGTAGCGGCTGTTCGTATTTCCGATATTCAGAACCGGACCTTCCACCGACCGGCCCTCCGCATAAAGCAGGAAGACCCCGTCGGCGCCTTCACAGACAGACAGCAGGGTCACGTCGCCATGTCTTACACTCATCTGTATGGACAGGCCTTTACCCGGTTTCCCGTGATAGACCGGAAGCGGCACAAGTTCCACCGGCCCGTCGGCTATGTTGAAATGCGCCGGCCCGTCATGGCCAAGCATCACGATGTCGTCATTGAAATCCATGGCATAGAATTCCGAAAACGACCCTCCGGCCCCGAACAGGGACATTATCTTCATCGCCAGGACATTCTTCACTTCATATTCGCCGGCCACAGGGATTCCTTTCCCCGTCAAAAGCGTATTTCCGGCAATCAGAGAAGTCACGATATCCTGATACGCGCCGATTCCTTCATAATAATAGGCCATCGCATCCAGCCTGGTCCCGGCCACAAGCCTGTCGAGTGCGACAGACGTTTTTGCAGCCCGTTCCAGTTCATAACCGGCACACTCGTCAGACACGGCGAATATCCGTCTGAACTCCGAGATCTTGTCCGCGACATCGGCTTCGGACACCCCGTCCCTGAGCTCCTTGAGCCGGCACATCTCGAGCTGCTCGAAATGACAGCCGAAAACGGCACCGAGCCTTGTCAGATCGGAATAGATATCCATCATCCCGCAATAATAGTGGCCGAGAAGCCCCACTCTTGAAACACTCAGCCTGTGTCTGACGACCGCCGCCCTTGTCCACCCGGCTATTTCCCTGCGTACATATTCCTCCCCGAGATAACCGGTCACTATGTCATACGCGAGTCCGGCCCTGTTGCACACACTCGCGATTTCAGGCACTGAACAGGCCTGGCAATGGGCCAGCCACTCCCCTGTCATCCGTCCCCTGTCCCCGAGACCGTTTACATACTCATAGTCGATGGCAGCGGACGGCTGCACATTCAGCAGCACCGTAAAAGATGACGACTTCCGTATCACCGGAAGAACCGTGGAAGAAAGGGCGTATGTGGAAATGTAGACAAAAGTCAGTTCCACGCTATTCTGCCTGAAAGTCTCCGCAGCCTCCTGCGCCGCCTCCGGAGAATCCACCATCCCCGCGTCCACAAGAGATACGCCGTCCTCCCCGGCAATCATACCGGCTATCCGGTCCTTGTAACCCAGCAGCCTGTCGCGCAAACCCTCGAACTGGGCCCAGTACGTGTCAAGACCCAGAGAAACCAGTCCGATTTTCACTTTATCCATATTGCAAATTCCTGTTGTACGGTCTGTAGAAGAAACCGTGTCTGACATTATGCGGTAATTTTACGTCAGTAAATTTCATTTTTTCGGGAAAATACGGATGTTGAAAAATGATTTTACTGTATAAACTTTTGATTTCGGCTACGAGCTGAGGAGGTTTGTGCTATTTTTGCGGGGAATATGCGAAAACATAAAAGGACAATGGAATATTCGGAAGCGGCCTACGCCGCAATGACAGAAAGACTTTTCGTGCGATTCCCCTCTTTTCAGAAAGTGGGCGGGCAGGCGTACAAGCCGGGAATAGACAATATGCTTTTCTTCGACCAAATGGCCGGACATCCGCATAAAAAATATGTGACCGTACATGTTGCCGGGACGAACGGCAAAGGCTCGGTCAGCAACATGCTCGCCTCCGTGCTGGCTGCAGCCGGGCTGAAAACCGGGCTCTACACCTCTCCGCACATTCTCGACTTCAGGGAAAGGATGAGGATTCTCGACGGCAGGACCTGCAAGCCCTCCGGACCGGATGCTGCGCCGGGCTGCCGCGACGGGGAAACCGCCGGACGGGACGATACCCCGCAAGTGGAATATATCGGAAAAAAAGCCGTCTGGGACTTTGTGACAAGATGGGATGAAACTTTCGGACACCTCGACCTGTCCTTTTTCGAGATCACGACAATGATGGCCTTCGACTGGTTCGCCTCGCAGAATGTGGATGCCGCCGTCATAGAAACCGGCCTGGGAGGCCGTTTCGACAGCACCAACATCATCTCCCCGGCCCTGAGCATCATCACCAACATAGGTCTCGACCACTGCGACATGTTAGGCGGCACCCTCGGCGAAATAGCCTTCGAAAAGGCCGGCATCATCAAGCCGCGCACTCCGGCCGTCATAGGGGAATCGAACCCGGAAACAGACCCTGTTTTCGAACGTAAAGTCCTGTACACCAATCTTTCCGACCCGGAATACATGGGGGACAAGGAAAAGATAATGTCCCTGCTGACATTCGCCGACAAGACCGAGCCCGCGATGTGGCAGGACAGGGATAAGATTCTGCACGATATGGATCTGCAGGGAGAATACCAGAAGAAAAACCTCCGGACCGTCCTGGCATCCGTCGGGGAGCTTGCTTCGGATCGCGTGACTTCCATACACCCTGTCCTGAAACGGCTGGCAGACCTGATTCCCCGGCCATCGGCACAAGAACAGTCCGGAACATCGGATACGCCCCCGGGGACGGCAGGTTCCGGCAGTCGCCGCAATGCAGCTGAGGAAGGAAAGTATGCAATAGAATCCGCCATAGAACACACTGCTGCAAGAATGGACTTCCACGGCCGGTGGGAGCGCCTGTGCCAGGACCCTCTCATAATAGCCGACATAGGACACAACTCCCATGGCCTGAAGTACAACTTCGCCCAGTTGGAACGCTGCCTCGCCGACGGCACCTGCACACATCTCATCATAATATACGGGATAGTCGCCGACAAGGATCTCGACGCCATCCTCCCGCTGATGCCCGAAGATGCCGGATACATCTTCACGAACGCTTCCGGGAAACGCGCCCTGCCCGCCGGTGAGCTTCTGGAACGCTATTTGAAATACAAGGCGGTTCCGAATGATGCTGAAAACGGGAAAAACGATGCCCGGCACTCTGAAAATACAGGGAACGGAAAGACCCAGGCAGAAAGCTGCGGCACCGTGGCCTCGGCCGTAGTCAGGTCCCTCGAACTCGCACGCAGGATCAAGGCCGAAGACCCGCACGCCAGACCCCTTATCTACATCGGCGGCAGCACATTCATAGTATCCGAAGCCATGGAAGCCCTGAAAAAAGAATGATTATGATGAAAAGATTTCTGACAATAGCGGCGATATTTTTCATAACCGCCGTCACCGTTTCCGCCAAACCGGCAAAACGCGACTCCGACGGCCACGTTCTGGTCAAGGAATGGACAGAATACTGCGAGGCGGCAGCCGAAGACCTGCCCCGGACCCGGGAAAATATTCTCGGGAAAATCCTCGACAAGGCAGAGTCCGAAAGGCTGGACTGGGACTTCTACGATGCCGCCTGCAAATATTACGATGCCATAAGGTCATACGACTGGAAAAAGGCCTCCGGCACTTACGACGCCCTGCAGAAAAGGATTACGGACTACGGCAGCCCCGTGATGCTGTGGAACGCGGGGCATAACTTCCCGTATTTCATCGACATAAACGAATACGGTATCCGGGAACTGACTTCCGGTGCCGCCGGGGAAAGGCTCAGGCAGGAGAGGAACGACCCGTTCTACCTGCAGGACCGCTTCCTGAAATCCGGCAGTCTGCCTTCAGTCATTGTCGCAAACCTGCGGAACGACTACGAATACCTTCTCTGGTCCGCCCTTATGCGCAGCCTCTCTGCCAGCAGGTACCGCAATGCCGGCCTCGACTCGCTGAACGGCTTCACTTATGCGGTCTCAGCACTGAAAGAATACTACGACGGCCTCTACCCTCAGGCAGCCTGTATTGAATTTATAGAAGCTGTCCGCATTCCGAAAGACAGCGCAGACTGCAGGAAGGCGGCCTTGGAAAGATTTGCAGGAAAATACCCTGACAAAGGCATCCGTTTCTTCGCCGAATCCGCCCTTATGGAAATGGAATTCGAAGCCCTGAGCAGTTCAGCCGCTGCGACTTCCGACGACTTCAGGGCCCTGCGTGAAAAATGCGTCGCGTTCGAAAAAAACAGAAAGGCGGAAAAAGCGGAGGCAGACCTCCTGAGCCAGTGCACCTATCCGGAAGGCCTGATCAGGAAAATGGATTTCAGACAAATCTCGGCCCGCATCCAGGACAACACCGACACCCTCCTGACAGCCCTGAAGAACTTGGACAAGGTTAGGATAAGGCTCATGGATGCCGACAGCACCGTCATCGAAGAAAAGGTTCTGGAAAACGGGACACGCAGCTATTTCATCCCCGACACCCTGAAATACGTCATTTCAGGCATAGATGACGGGGACTACATCATCGAATGCTCCTCGGGAGACGTCAGGACGGCATTCAGATACCGGAGGCACACCCTCTCGGCTGCCCTGCAGCGTCAGGACCGCGGCATCGCCCTCTATCTCGCCGATTTTGTCACCGGAGAGCCGGTAAGGAAAGCCGACATAGACATTTATTATAAAGACAGCCTCATCCGCACGATTCCGGGACAGACTTTCGACGGCTTCACCCTCATCG
Organism: uncultured Bacteroidales bacterium; assembly: GCA_949295645.1. Taxonomy (GTDB): domain Bacteria; phylum Bacteroidota; class Bacteroidia; order Bacteroidales; family UBA932; genus Cryptobacteroides. The sequence continues at coordinate 18,414 of CASFLY010000152.1, forward strand.
ACACCGGAATTTCCGAACCCGACGGCCTGTATTACCTGCAATGCCGCCTTACCGGTCCCGACGGAAGACTCAGAATGTCGGGAAAGACCATGTTCAGACCGGCGTCATCCGGCATACAGGACACCGCCGCCGGACAAGGCTGCATCATCCTCAAGGACAGGGCCGCATTCAACCCCGGAGACACGCTGAAATTCAAGGTCATACTTTACGAGACCATTGCCGACGGCAACCAGGCCCGGGCGAAAACTGACTACAGGATATGGGCTGACGCCGGGGAAGTGACGGCGGAGCTGAAGGATGCGGCAGGAAAGACAGTCGGGAAAAAGACCTTGAAGGTCAATGATTTCGGCTCTGCCGCAGCTTCTTTCCATCTTCCCGAAGACAGCAGGAACGGACGTTTCACCCTGAGCATCTCGCGCCACGGCAAGGTGCTGGAAACGACGTCTCTCAGAGTCGATGAATTCGAACTGCCGACCTTCGGAGTCACGTTCGAACCGTCGAATGAAATATACTTCCCGGGCGACACCGTTACCGTCCGCGGGAAAATAGAAAGCTACTCCGGACGGTCGCTCGCCGCCGCGCACATATCATACAGCGTGACCATGTGGAACGAGACGTGCAGCGAAGGGTCTCTCGAACCGGCCCCTGACGGCAGTTTCGAACTGCCGTTCACGACAAAAGACAAGGCAGACGGCAGCAGCTACCATTACTACACCGTTGAAATAAAGGTCACCGACGCCACCGGAGAATCCCACAGATTCAGCAAAGGCATCCCGGTCTATGACTTCTACTTCAATGCTGTCCTCGAAAACGCCGCCACTGGTTCCGTGCAGCCGTATGCGGCGGATGCCGAAGCCGATTCCGCCGACTTTTACGGACTCGGAATCCTGGAAGGAGACTTCGCCATCCTGACTTTCGACCTGAGAAACGCCGGCTCCGACCCTGTGTACGACAGGAAAGTCTCCTATTCCGTAGACTATGACGGACAGAGCATCATCTCGGGAGAGGCCTTATCCTGCGAAAAGACCTGGATAGACCTTTCTTCCTGGCCGTCAGGCGTGTTCCGGCTCAAAGCCTCGGCAAAGGCGGACGGGAGGGAAAAGACCTGCGTCCTGGATCTTGTGAAGACAGCGGAAAACGACACGGCTCTCTGCCACCCGTTCAGGCATTTCATAAAGGTACTCCCTTCCGAAGACATCCGCCTGCAGTTCGGAGCGGCCGACGGGCCTGTGTGGGCTGCAGTCCAGCTTTTCGGAGGTGAGAACACCTGTCTGGAATCCGGGATGGTACACATAGAAGGCATCTGCGGCAAAGAAGGGTCGCTCAAGACTCTTTCCTACGCTTTCGAAGAGGGGTATCCTGATGCCGTGGAGATGAAAATCACCTGGTTCCGTGACGGAGACATCTTCACGTTCAGCCACGACTTCACCAGACCGCAGTCCGGGCTCGATCTTCCTCTCTCGTTTTCCCGCTTTACCGACAAAGCCTGGCCTGGAGAAAGATGCGTCTATGAAATCCAGACCCTGCCAGGAGTGGAATGCGCCGTTTCGGTCTTCGACATGACCACTGAAACCATCCAGGCCAACTGGTGGGACAGGCTCGAGCCGCGGTTCCGCCTGCCGTCCGTGTACGAAACCAGAGCTACGGGCAGGATTTACGGTCTCGGACTGTCACCGGCATTCAGGTGGGACGGGACTGTCGGATTCGGTACGGCTGAAATGATTCCGTTCCAGACGGCCGTTTCATCCCCGAGACTTGCGGCTGATGCCGTACTCGAAAAATCTTCAGTACAGAACAGCGTGATGAGCAAAGCCTCGGGCGCATCCCCCGCCCTGGAAGTTTCCATCCGCGAAAACTTTGCGGATGCCTTGGCTTTCTATCCGTTCCTGCGGTCGGACGAGAATGGCAAAATTTCCTTCGAGGTCACAGCCGGAGACAAGCTTTCGACTTTCTATGTCTCGCTCTTTGCCCACGACAAAGCCATGCACAACAATGCCCTGAGGCAGAAAATGCTTGTCACCCTGCCTGTTGCGGTCTCGGTGACAGAGCCGTCCTTCCTCTTTTCAGGAGACAGGTACGACATGCAGGTCTCTCTGTCGAACACCTCTGAAACCGCCTCGGAAGGCACGCTCTCCCTTTACCTGTACGACGGAGGCGATTATGACACGGCTGCCCCTCTTATGGTTATGAGCCGCCCTGCAGGAATCGCATCAGGAGCAGCATCCGCAGAGATTTTCAGCATCGATGTCCCCGAAGGCATCGACACCCTCGGCATCAAAGTGACATACCTGGCCTCCGAGGGCTTCTCGGACGGGATTTTCGTCACGGTTCCAGTCTCTGCTCCAGAGCAGATCCTTTATGAATCCCACTCCGCCCTGCTGAAAGGCGGGATGTCCCGCGACTCCCTGTACTCGGCTCTCAGACAGGAATTTGTGAACGTATCGGGCTATGGCGCAGTCTCGCAGGAAATTTCCATCGCCGATATGCTTGGGGAAGCCATCCCCGACACAGTACCGAACCCATCCTCTCCTGATGCCGTCTCGACGGCCGGAGCCTGGTTCAGCGCACGTCTTTCGCACTTTCTGAAAGGTGGCCCGAAAGATGATATGGAAGACGGGACCGGTATATGCAAAGACTGCGAAAGACTTGCTGCAGAATTACTTGCCTACCAGAATACCACAGGAGGTTTCGCATGGCTGAAAGGCGGACCGTCCTCGCCGGCGGTCACCGCAACCGTGCTTGAATACATCGCCTGCCTCTCGCAAAAAGGACTTGCCGGCGAAGACGATGCAGTCCTCAGAGCCGCGGAAAAAGCCGTAAGGTACCTGGACAGCCGGTATTTTTCGGACGACAGTTATGAAACGTGGCGCGGCGGCATCACCCTCGGCCAGTATCTTTATGTCCGCTCTCTGTACGCTGGAATCCCTCTATCAAAGGATCTCGGACGCAAGGAAAAGAAGGCTTTCGCCAAAGAAGTGAAGGTATATGCTTTCGGCAAAGAGGCCGGTGCACCGGGATACATCCTTTACAAGGCCCGAAGGGCGATGACGGTTCTGAATTTCATCGGAGCCGCGGACAAGGACAGGGAAAACTTCCTCGGATCCATCGGTGTGAAGGTCGATAAAAAACTGTCGTCCGCACTTGGAAAGCAGATGGCATCCCTGAAGGAATATGCAGCCGCACACAGGTCCGGAGGCAAATATTACCCGAACGCAGTCCTGCCTTTCAGAGGGCTTCTCGAAAACGAGCTTTATGCCCACACGGTACTCTGCCGCCTGCTTTCAGGCTATGGCGAGATCTTCTCCGACAGTGAAGCCTCGGAAATCGCCGATGATATCCGCCTCTGGATAATGATCCAGAAAGAGACACAGGACTGGGGCGAAGATCCGGCTTTCCTGCTGGCCATAGATGAGGTTTCCGAAGGGTCGGAAGACCTCTTGGAGGCTAAAGTCCTGATCCTGACGCAGAAATACAGGAAACCGTTCTCTGGAATCCGGGCTGCAGGCAATGACATTTCGGTACGGTGCAGATATTTTGTCGAGGACACGACATCCGCTGCAGGGCAGGCCGGAGACTATGCAGTTCCAGAAGGCTTCAGGGAAATCTCTGAAGGAGAAGTCCTGAAAGTCGGCGACAGGGTGATGGCAGTCTATGAAATATGGAGCGCGGAAAACCGCAGCTTCGTCAGGCTGACAGCTCCGCGCTACGCATCGCTCCGGCCGGAGAAGCAGCTTTCCGGCCCGTACGGCATCTCATTCCGCCCGAGGACATCCGGAACGGCGTTACGCTACTTCACCCCATACTCGTACCGCGAAGTGAAGTCCGACAGAAGCATCTGGTACATCGATGTGCTGCCCGAAGAAAACACTGTCCTCACGGAAACCCTTATCGTGACCCAGGCAGGGGAATTCTCCTCGCCTGTCACCGGTATCGAATGCCTGTACGCCCCGCATTACCGGGCCAACGACAGCTGCCACCGGAAACTCTCCTCGACGGCATCAGCGTCCTTCGAAGAAACGTTCGGCCCTGCCGGGCATCAGCATCTGCCATAGAGAGGCCACTGTCCACCCCGGAGCGAAATCCACATTGTAGAATCCCTTCCCGTTGCGGCCGTAATCCCAATTGGTATGCTGGACTACCTCCGGGTTGAATCCTTCGACTGCGATATTGTACATATGTCCCTCTTCCGGCAGCAATTGCAGCATGGAAGTCCGGATGACGGAGGTGAAATCGGAAAAGCGTTTCTCTCCGAACTTCCCTGCCAGATAATCCAGGACATCGGCAAACTCGAAAATGAAGACATCGACGTGGTTGTTCTCCACGGACACGTTGCCCCACCCGCGCGACTTGAAGCCTACATCCCCGAGCATCTGCCCCTGGGCGAACGGCACGTCCCAGAGATAGTACCACGACAGTGCAAAATATGCCGACTCAAGACACAGTCCGGCATAATGTTCCGCCTTCCGGCGGTCCTTCTCCACAAGGCACATATAATACATGGCAGTGGCCGTATACAGCGACGCTTCCTTGTCCTCGCAGTTTGCATCGAGGGTCGATGAAAAATAGTCCGCCTTGGAAATCAGTTCGTTTTCAAGATATCCGGCAGCCAGTTCCGCCGACTTCAGATAGTCTTTGTCCCGGAAATAGCTGTAGCCCATAGCCAGCGGCAGGACCGCGGAAGAAGTACTTCCGCCGGAAGAGTCCCTGACAGCCAGGGCATCATCGAATTTGCGCGGGAAACTGCCGTCCGGATTCTGCAGCACGAGGAAACGCTCCAGCACGTTCCTTGTCATAGCTTCCCATTCAGGGTGGCTCCTTCCCCGGCGTTTTTCATAGTCCAGATAGAGAAGGACGGCATACACCCCTTCCGACTGGCGCCTGATGCTGTAAATCCCGTCGCTGAAACCGGCCGGATCCCTGTCATAATCCACAAACTCCCTGAACAGTCCTCCCGGAGTAAAGCCGTTCTCCAGATAGCTGCCGAACACCGCCTCGGCATCAGCCGCAAGATCCTCCCGCGAATGCTCCCTTCCGTATTCCAAGGCATTGAAGGCATTCAGCAGAACCCTGCCCAGAAAACCGACTTCCGCCCTTCCGTTCGGCTTGCAGTCCGCCGTCCTCAGTCCGACCCCGGAATAATACTTCAACGGATAGCTGTCCACATAGCTTTTGTCGAAAAAGTTTGCAAGAATGGCCTTGGCCTCCTCCGCAGTGTGCCTTGCATCGACTTTCCGGGGGAGAAGCCTGTCGTAAGAAGCCGTCCAGACATCCGCTACAAAATCGGACCAGGAATCCGCCCTGCCTTTTCTGATCTCCCATACTATCCTGTCGGTCTTCCCCGGATCGAGACGGCTGAACGCAGTCACTTCCGGAGCCAGGGTCCGTTTCCTGATGTATGAAAACGGCGCCTCCCTGTACGGAAAGCCGAAAACGATGTCCGCTCCGTCATCGAATCCGGTATAGCCTACGGACGTGTCCCCTGAAAGAATCACTTCCCCGGAAGTGTGGCAGGGCTGCGCATCCCGGGAAAAGTCGGAGATGCGCATGACCGTGCAATACTCCCCTGTAACATTGTTGTAAATGCCTGTCAGAGGTGCGCTCAGACGATCCTCCCTGACAGTCCAGCTGCGGCTCGTATGGAAAGACGGGGCGGAAACAGGGGA
>CASFLY010000153.1 GCA_949295645.1 uncultured Bacteroidales bacterium
ACAACGGCGTATGTCTCCGGAGCGGAAAAGACCGTGCGGATTACCACAAGACTGTCTTCGACCGATGTGTGGGGAGGCCAGCCTGCGGCCGGGCCTATTTCAGGATCTTTAGCATATTTATACAATATCCCTGCGTCCGATTCCCGCCAAGGACGCAGGATAAGTCGATCGGTAGTCAGTTGACATGCAGTTTTTTTCATATCAATTTCCAATAATACTTCGCACAAATGTAGTGTTTTTCCGGATGACAGGAGTAGAAATCCGGAGCTTAGTCCGGCACCCCGTCGCGGAAGATGCGCAGGCAGTAGTCTTTGGGGACGCAGTCCAGGGAGGAGGCGTCGCGGAGGAGGGTGCGGATGAAGCCGGCTATGCGGGTGAGGGGCATGCGGAAGGCCTTGTGCAGGTACATGGCGAGGGTCGCGCAGAGAACGGCTTTGTAGAAAGGGTATGAGATGCGGCCCATATGGTCTCTGACGTCTATAAGGCGGTTGAGGTAATGGATGTAGACCGGGCCGGTTTCGGAGGGGTGCCTGCTGACGGAAGCCCCGACCTTGTGATAGATGACGGAGCCGGTGACGCAGGCCATTCCGGTTTTCTGACGCTTCAGCCTGAGAGCCAGTTCGAAATCCTCCTCTCCGTAGAAGAACTTTTCGGTGAATATCCGCCCGTCTTCTGTAAGCACGTCCGGGGTAAAAAGCATGCAGCATCCGGTGATGAAAGAACAGGGGATGAAGTCTTGTTCCCTGACCTGCGAGATGTCCTGATCCTTATAGTGGTATTTTCTGAATCCCCACCTGATTCTTCCTCCGCCGTTCCAGACGGTTTTCCTGTCCCGGAAGTAGAGGATGAGCGGGGTCAATACCTTGTATTCCGGGTACAGCGCCCCGAACCGGACGAGTTTCTCTAAGAAATCCGACTCTGCGACCGTATCGTTGTTCAGCAGCAGGAAGCAGTCCGGGCGGTAGTGCGCCCCGAACCTGACCATAAGGTTGTTGGCCTTGCTGAACCCGTTGTTTTCCTTCAGATCATAAAGGATGATGTCTTTTGCGTGTACTTCCGGATATGTCTCTTCCCCGAGTTTTGTCCGGTGTATCCTTGTCTTCTGTCCGCATCTATCTCGTACATAGGCAGTTATGGCCTTGTTGCCTGACATTCCAGTCTCCTCATTGCCGAATGCGGCATAAAGCCTGTCAAGCGACCCGTCCTCCGAGCCATTGTCTCCCACGATGATGAAATAATCCCCGTATGTCCCCTTCAGCAGGGACTCAAGGCAGGCTGACGTGTCGTCACAGCCGTTCCAGTTCAGTATCGCTATGCAGACCATATTTCGGAACAGGTTTCCCGGATTCAAAGTATATCCCGACCGTGCAGATATACTCCGGTCAGCGGAGGAGTGCGAAAGCCTCAGGGACGGAGGCGAGGGCGTTTTCCAGCTGGGTGTCGTATCTCAGACGGATTTCGATGCCGGCTTCCTGACCATAGTACCTGACGGCGATTTCCTCTTCTATGAACGGTATGATTTCGTCCTTTTTCAGACGGATGAACTGCTCCTTGTCTATTTTGATGGCATTTTCCAAAGCTTTGAGTTCTCCGGACATATTGTCGGCCAGCCCGTCTTTCTCTAATTCCTTTTTCATCTGGTCGAAAAGGGTTTCGGCACTGCTGCGGCAGTCGAAATCCTGCTCCCTGGCGAAAGTCACGAAGTCCTCGAAATCCTCATCCGAGAAATGGAAATCCCCGACAGGGGCTATGCTTTCGTGCTGTTTCGCGTACTGTATGACATACCTGTCTATGACTCCGCCGAGTACCAATGAATACACAAGCCGGCTGTATGACGGGGAATCGACTTCCACATCCGGGGTGATACCGCCTCCGTCACGCACCGTGCGTCCTTTCGCGGTCTTGAATTCGTGCGTCAGGGAATCAGGAATATGCCCTACGCTGCCGTCCTCGTTCCTGTGGCTGTAGTCGATAGCCTGGACGCAGCGTCCGCTCGGAGTATAATACTTGGCGGTGGTCACTTTCAGCTGTCCGTTGTAGACCACCGGCCTCACTGTCTGCACGAGGCCTTTCCCGAATGTCCGTTTCCCCATAATGACTCCGCGGTCGAGGTCCTGGATGGCTCCAGCCACGATTTCCGAGGAAGAAGCGGAGCCTGAATCCACCATTATCACAAGAGGCATAAGCGTGTCCACGGGTTCTGCCGTCGTGCGGTATTCCCTGTAGGATGCCGGGTCGCTGCCCTTTGACGTCACCACCAGCGAACCTTTCGGGACGAAGAGCGACACTATGTTTATCGCCTCGTTCATCAGTCCGCCGCCGTTCCCGCGCAGGTCGAGGACAAGCCGTTTCATTCCCTGTGCCTTGAGTCTGTGATATCCTTCCCTTATCGCTTCGGACACCTTGTCGGTAAAGCCGCTCTGGCTGATGTAGCCGGTCGAGTCGTCGAGCATGCCGACATATTCCACATCCGGAATATGAATCCTCTCGCGGACGATGGCCACATCCACCGTATCCCCTGTCAGGCCTTTCAGCACCTTGAAATTCACCGTAGTCCCTGGCTTTCCCTTCATCCTGTCGCTGCTTTCCTTCGCATCGAGGCCCTTGGTCGGCTGTCCGTCTATCAGGATGATCTCGTCCCCGCACCTCAGCCCGTTTTCCGCTGCCGGCGACCCCGTGTACGGTTCGTTTATGATGACATTGGCCTCCTTGTCTTTCAGGATGATGGCCCCGATTCCCCCGTATGTCTTGGACAGCATCATCTGCAGGTCCTCATTCTCCTCCTCCGGGATGTAAATCGTGTACGGATCGAGATTCTCCAGCATCGCATCGATTCCCGCCCGCATTATCCTGTCCACGGGCAGACTGTCCACGTATGACCTGTTCAGTTCCTTGAGGATCGAACTGTGGATTTCCGTCCATTGCCCCAATCTGAAACTTTTGCTCTGCCCGAAAACCGGAAGGACCGCAAGCAAGGCCGCTGCCGCAATAAATATCTTTCTCATAATTCTGCCGATAAAATAGGATTGCACCGGCACCACGCCGGCGCAATCCTGCAAAGATATACCATTTATCCTGAAAAACCGACTGTCCGTCAGGGAAATGTTTGCAGGCGGGGAGAGAATGATTAAATTTGCAGGGAAAGGATATGTTTACAGGACGTGCGGGCCGAAACCGACAATCTGCCGGCCGGACCGACGATAACCGCGAAATGATTTATTATGAAACTGATAACTTCCGTAGAATACAGAACCCGCTGGGGAGAGGAACTCTTCCTCAGGAAAAACGGTTCGCTGATCCCGATGAAATACTGTCCTGGAGATGTCTGGAGAGCTGAAATCGACGGCTTGGAGGCCGGACAGAAAGTCGAATACAGATACGAACTTCACGTCGGAGGACTGTGCCGGCGGTGCGAATGGAAGTCGCATGCCGTGACCCTGCCGGAGATGGTTTCAGAAAGGGCTGCGGCAGGACAGGCTTCGGAAAATGCGGCGGAAACCGTGACTGTGGCGGACAGCTGGAACGATGTCCCGTGCGAGCTGCCTCTGCACTCCGCACCTTTTGCCGACGGGGTGTTCTCAAGAGAGCCCGGCCGCAAATGGAAAGCGGCGGGAACTGCCATCCCGGTGTTTTCGCTGAGGTCGGAAACCAGTTTCGGAGTGGGGGACTTCCATGACCTGAAACTTATGGCTGACTGGGCTGCGATGACCGGACAGAAAATCATACAGCTGCTGCCCGTGAACGACACCACGATGACGGGAACGCCCGATGACTCCTACCCGTACAGTGCGAATTCCAGCTTCGCCCTTCATCCGCAGTTCCTTTATCTGCCCGAGGCCGGAGTGGAGGAAAACGAGGAGTATGTCAGGCTGCGTTCCGAACTGAATTCACTCCCGACGGTGGACTATGTGAGGGTGAACAGGGAAAAGCACAGGCTTCTGCGGGAGACATTCGGCAAGGTGCGTTCCAAGGTGCTGAGAACGAAGGCTTACAAGGCTTTTGTGGCGGAAAACGCGCAGTGGCTGCTGCCTTATGCGGTTTTCTGTGTGCTGCGAGACGAGTTCGGAACCGCCGACTTTACTAAATGGAAGAAGGAAAATGCGGATTTTTCGGTATATGATGACGCCTTGGCAGCGGATTATGCCGCAAGACACAGGAAAGAGACGGACTATTACTGTTTCCTGCAGTACCACCTCGACAGACAGCTGTCCGAGGCCCGCGACTATGCGCGTGCCAAGGGGGTGATATTCAAGGGCGACCTCCCGATAGGGGTGAGCCGGACGAGTGCCGATGCCTGGGTGAACAGGGCTCTATTCAACCTGGACTCTTCCGCCGGAGCTCCGCCTGATGCGTTTTCCGCTGACGGGCAGAACTGGAAAGACCTGCCTACATACAACTGGGACGAGATGTCCAAGGACAACTATGCCTGGTGGAGAGCCCGTCTCAGGACGATGGCACGGTACTTCGACGCATTCAGGATAGACCACCTTCTGGGTTTTTTCAGGATATGGGAGATCCCGATATGTGAGGACAGCGGGATTATGGGGCATTTCAGCCCGGCGCTGCCGTATTCTTCCGACGAACTGCGGAACATGGGATTCGAACTGCCAGTATCCGGCCAGAACAGCCCCGCCCGGGATTCCCGCCAGGGGGATGTTTCCGACAGGAATGCCTGCCCGGGAAATCAGAACGTGCTTTTCGTGGAAGACCCGCGCCGCAAGGGCTGGTGGCATCCGAGAATCGCTTCCCGCTCCACATCTGCCTACGCCCGTCTGAGCGACTGGATGAAGTCGGTCTACGACAGGCTCTACGATGATTTCTTCTACAGGAGGCACAACGCTTTCTGGAAAGAATCCGCGATGAAGAAGCTCTCCGTGCTGCTCTCGGAGACGGGTATGCTTGTCTGCGGGGAAGACCTCGGGATGATACCCGCCTGTGTCCCGGAGGTGATGTCGGAGTACCAGATCCTTTCTCTCGAAATACAGAGGATGCCCAAGGCCGACTGGCAGACCTTTGCGGATCCGGCCCAGTACCCTTACTATTCGGTGTGCACGACTTCTACCCACGATATGAATCCGATACGAGCCTGGTGGAACGAAGACAGGCAGCTCACTAACCGTTTCTGGCACGAAGTGCTGTGGGGCGGAGGCGAGGCGCCGCAGGACTGTACTCCGGAAATCTGCGACAGAATCGTCCGCATGCACCTGGACTCTCCGGCCATGCTTACGGTTCTCCCGCTTCAGGACTGGCTGTCCGTCGACGGCGACCTGCGCTTTGACGACCCGTCGCAGGAGCGTATCAATGTCCCTTCCATCCCGCGTTACTACTGGCGTTACCGTATGCACCTTACCCTCGAGAACCTGATTTCGCAGACAGGGTTCAATTCCAGGCTGAAAACCATGATCGAAGCCTCGGGCAGGCTTTAAGGCCAGCATTTTTAATATACGGATTTCTCCACTTCGCCTGTGGCTCCGGTCGAAATGACGCTTTAGGTGCTTCAGGAGGAGCGAATTTGCGAATAATCAAAAATTTTTTACCTTTGCCCCGATTTTAGACGAAAATAAAAGCAGTTATGAAAATGGTTTTTGCAACGGGCAATAGCGGAAAACTGCGAGAGGCATCGGAAATTTTAGGCAAGGGATTTGAGCTCGTTACCCCTGCACAGATGGGAATCGATGAAGATATTCCCGAAACAGGTACTACCCTGAAAGCTAATTCACAGCAGAAGGCGGATTTTATCTGGCAGAACTGCCGCACGGACTGTTTTGCCGACGATACAGGCCTTGAAGTGGATGCACTCGGAGGTGCTCCGGGAGTACATACGGCACGTTATGCCGGCGACGACAGGGATTTCAACAAAAATATGGACAAGCTCCTCTATGAGCTGGAGCGCAAGGAAATGGAGGCTTCTCTGATGGCATCGGCCGGAATAGCGCCTAAAAAATCATTGCGCAGCGCACGTTTCAAGAGTGTCGTCACCCTCATTCTCGACGGACAGCATTATTTTTTCCAGGGCGTACTCGAAGGCCGCATAGCACGAAGAAAGGCCGGTAAAGGCGGGTTCGGCTATGATCCTGTGTTCATCGCAGACGACTACCCGGGCGTTACGCTCGCTGAAATCACGGAGGAACAGAAAAATTCCGTTTCGCACAGAGGTAAGGCCCTCCGGGCAATGGCCGAGTTCCTTTCCGGAACCGTCAATCCGCGATGAACAATTCCGAATTCATCCTGCTCCATACGACAAGGTACGGTGAGAATTCCATCATTCTCCATACTTTGTCGAGAGAGTACGGGAGGAGGGGACTTTTCATAAAAAACATATCCCGGCGTGTGTCTACGTCGCTTTTCTTCCCGCTCAGTATTTTGGAGGCGGATGTTTCCGAAACCGACAAATCCAGGCTCCTTACGGCACGTGGCATCGTGTCGAGGTATCCTCTTGCCGGCCTGAGAAACAGTCATGGCAAGAGCGCCATATCGATGTTTGTCAGCGAAGTCCTCTACCGCGTCGTCAAGGAAGGGATGCAGGACGTGGCGCTGTATGATATGTGCGTGAAAAATATCCTGCTGCTGGATGCGTTAGAGTCGGATTACAGCAATTTCCACCTTTATTTCCTCCTGGAGTTCATCATCGGCCTGGGTTTCAGCCCGGAGCCGGAAGACCTCGCCCCCTTCGTAGGGGAGAGACTTCCGATAGTGTCGGAATTCATCGCAAAGCCTTTTTCAGAGGCCATGCTTGTCCCCATGTCCGGGGACATACGGAATGACATCGCAGGGAAACTCCTGAAATACATAGAATTCCACACGGAATCGGCCGTCAATGTCAACTCTCTGAGAGTCCTGCACGAGATTTTCCGCTGACCGGATTTCAGACATCCTGATGGGGATGAGGGCGACCCAAAAGGAGGAATTTCAAGGCTTGCGAAGATGAGAAAACCGCAGTGTACTGGCGTACATGAGGATTTTCGAATCAAGCGTAACGCAGAAAGTACCCTTTTGGGGCGCCCTCACCGTCATCGGCAGGTCAGGCCGGAGCCCAGATGTAGACCTTGTCGGAGCGGCGGAGTTTGTCCGTCTGTCCCCCGAGGTCCACCGGGATGGAGCAGAAGACCCCTTTGCCGGCTTCCCTTACAGTTTTCAGGTCTACCCGGATTTCGCTGGCTTTCGTCTCGATGACTCCTGTGGACGGGCCGATGATGAGGATGTCGTCCCCTGTTTTCAGGGGAGCGGATTCTATGAGTATTTCAGCCACTCCCGATTTCGCGAACCAGTTCGTGACCTTGCCGCTGTAGACTTTTTTGCGCGTGGCCTTGCTGCCGTAGACCTCGCTCCACTGTCCGAGCCGTGCGCCCTGATAGTAGCCGTCCCAGAAGCCTCGGTTGAAGACTTCTTCCAGTTCCTTTTTCAGACCGGCCGCCAGTTCCGGCGTGTATTTCCCTTCGCAGACGGCATCTGCCGCCCTCCTGTAGCAGGAAGCGGTTCGTCTGACATATTCCGCCGAGCGTGCCCTGCCTTCTATTTTGAACACTGTGACGCCGGCATCTGTGATTTTGTCCATAAATTCTATGGTACACAGGTCTTTGGGCGACATTATGTATTTGTTGTCTATCACGAGCCGGTTTCCCGTTTCGAGGTCAGTCACTTCATAGCCCCGCCTGCATATCTGGTAGCAGGCTCCCCTGTTGGCCGAGGCCCCGTATTCGTGCAGGCTCAGGTAGCATTTCCCGGAAACGGCCATGCACAGGGCGCCGTGGGCGAACATCTCGATTTCCACCCGTCTTCCGGAAGGGCCCTTGATGTCTTCGGCATCGATGATGGATTTTATTTCCTTGACCTGATGCAGGTTCAGTTCGCGGGCGAGCACGATGACATCCGCGTACCGGGCGTAGAACCTGAGGGATTCCGAGTTGGAGATGCTGAGCTGGGTGGAGATATGCACCTCGATGCCGATTTCCCGGGCGTAGGCGATGGCGGCCATATCCGAGGCGATGACGGCAGTTATTCCGGCCGATTTGGCGGCGTCGAGGGTCCTGCGCATGTCCGCGAGGTCTTCCTGGTACAGGACGATGTTCAGGGTAAGGTATGACTTTATCCCGTTGTCCCTGCATATCCTGCATATTTCGGGAAGGTCTTCCATCCTGAAATTGTTAGCCGAGTGCGACCGCATATTCAGCCTTTCCACACCGAAGTACACGGAATCGGCCCCTCCCTGTATGGCGGCTTGCAGGCATTCGAAGTTGCCTGCGGGAGCCATTATTTCTATCTCTTTTTTGTCCATCGTTTATCTGTTGCGGCCGAGGAGCCTGTCGGCGTACCTGTGCAGCATCTCGTACCGCACCTTGCTCAATCCGATCATTCCTGCGTAGTTCATCGCCTGCGCATGCAGCTTGATGATTTCGTACTTCACGTCTTCATCTATGCCGAGGGTTTCGTATATTTCCCTGACCTTCGCTATCTTGGCCGTTTTTTCGGCTTCGTTGGCCGCAGGCATTTCCATTGCCCGCAGAAGGGCCGCCTTGCCGTATGCCGGATCTATTGCCCCGGATTTTTCCATTTCCCCTCCCTTTTCGAGAGCCCTTGTCAGAAGCCAGGTCTTCTTGTTGTTTATGATGTCTCCGCCGGTCTTTTTCCCGAAGACGGCAGTGTCCCCGTACAGATCCAGGTAGTCGTCGGTGATCTGGAAAGCCAGTCCGAGGTCATAGCCGAACCGGTAGAGAAGGTCGCAGGCCCTTGCGTCCGCACCTCCGATCAGCGCCCCCAATTTTGCGGAGCAGGCTATGAGTACGGCCGTTTTCAGCCCTATCATTTTCATATACGCCTCCATCGGGACGTCTTTTTCGTTTTCGAAATCCATGTCGTACTGCTGTCCCTCGCATACCTGTGCCGCTGTCGTCGAGAACAGTTCCAGAACCTGAGGCAGGACTTCGGCCGGGGCTTTGGCTATCCTTCTGTAGCTGTCGATGGACATCACGTCGCCGGAAATGATGGCTGTGTTGCCTCCCCATTTGCGGCAGACCGTCGGCACTCCGCGGCGCATGTCGGAATTGTCCATTATGTCGTCGTGGATCAGAGTGAAACTGTGGAAAACTTCAATGGCAGCGGCCGGCTCGAGGATCCTGTCATCGAAACTGTCCTTGAAAAGGGAGTAGGCCATAAGGCAGAGACGGGGCCGGACGCGCTTTCCTCCGATGCCTATCATGTATCTCAGCGGGTCGTACAGCCCGGCCGGTTCCTTGCTGAATTCTATGTCGTCGAAAAGTTTTCCGAGGGTTTCTTCGATCTGGTTTTCGCTTATCATGGCAATGTCCGTTTAATGGGTTATGGACGGCGGCCCGAAAGAGCATTCCTGAAATTCCGTCTTTCGGGTCATCCCCGAACACAAAGATAACGAAATTTTTCTATCTTTGCCGCCCTTGAAAAGTCGTGAACGGTTTACGAGAATGTCCGGTGGACATTCGAAAGCGGGCAGCAAGGAGGGTGGAGCCCATAGAATAAGGGGCTGTCGCCACAGAGACTGGAGTTTAAGAAAATATCGGATTATGACAAAACAGCAGAGGCTGGGGCATGTTTCCATGCTGGCGGCGAGTGTGATGTGGGGGCTGATGGCCCCGATTTCCAAGGCGGCTATGAATTCGGACGCCGTGTCGGCGATGCTTGTAGCCGACGTGCGGATATTCGGGGCGGCGGCTCTGTTCTGGATTTTTTCCCTTTTCACGAAAGGGGAGAAGATAGAGGACAGGACAGACTATGTGAAATTCTTCTTTGCCGGCCTTTTCGCCATTCTGTTGAACCAGTGTGTCTATGTGACGGGAGTGTCGATGACTTCTCCGGTGGACGCATCCATCATCACGACCACCCTGCCGATAGTGACGATGATATTCGCCGCCATATTCATCAGGGAACCGATTACCGGTAGGAAAGCCGGCGGCGTGCTGCTCGGGGCCTGCGGCGCCCTGCTTCTGGTGTTCGGGAACAGGCTGCTTCCGGGTGCGGCCCCTGAAGCCGTTTCGGGGAGATCTTCCAGTCTGACCGGTGACCTCCTTTGCTTTCTGGCTCAGTGCTCCTATGCAACCTATCTGGTGCTTTTCAGAAACCTTATCAAGAAATATTCTCCGGTCACGATGATGAAATGGATGTTTACGTTCGCTTCCATCGTGCTGATTCCCGTATCTGCCAGAACTTTGGCCGCGACAGGCTGGGGAGCTATCTCGGCCATGGAATATGCGGAACTGGCATACGTGCTGGTTTTCGGTACTTTCCTGTGCTATCTGGTAGTGCCTGTCGGGCAAAAGCATCTGAGGCCGACCCTTGTGGCCATGTACAACTATGTACAGCCGGTGGTCGCGACCATAGCCGCCATCATCTGGGGTATGGACACGTTCAACGTTTTGAAAATCGTAGCTGTGGTGCTGATTTTCGCGGGTGTCGTACTCGTGAACCGGAGCAAGGCCAGGTTGCCTGAAGACAGAGGGTGACCCCAAAGGGTACTTTCTGCGTTACGCTTGATTCGAAAATCCTCATGTACGCCAGTACACTGCGGTTTTCTCATCTTCGCAAGCCTTGAAATTCCTCCTTTTGGGTCGCCCTCCTTTCATCGACTGCGGGCTAAGCCTGGCAGCCGAGAGCGGACTTGATGTTGTCGATGCGGCGTGCGAATTCGGCCTTTCCGATAAGCGTGACTATGTCTGCTATGCCTAATCCGCTCGACGCTCCGACCAATGCGAGCCGCAGGCAGTTCATCACCTTGCCCATCGGCCATCCGTTGCTGCGGATGTATTCCTCGAGAGGGCCTTCGAGACTCTCTTTGGTGAATTCTCCGTCGAAGTCCAAGATGAATCCGGCCGCCTTGAAAGCCAGGGAATAGTTCTCCTCTTTCCAGAATTTGGTGACATCCTTTTCCACGTATGATTCCGGAGCCGTGAACAGGTACGATGCTATGTCCCAGAAGTCCGCGGTGAACGTGGCCCGTTCCTTTATAAGGGATACGATTTTACGGACATACCCTTTGGTGAAGATGCGGTTTTTGAAGTCGGCTCCCTGCACTGTCACCTCCGCTCCTGCCGTCAGGGCGCATTTCGGGCATTCCACTATCTGCATCCCGTGATTTTCGAGCACTGGGATGAACAGTTCCGTCAGTTCCCCGTCGGATTTCATCCGGAGATATTCCTTGTTGTACCATTTTGCCTTTTCGGGATTGAATTTCGCCCCCGATTTGATGACCCTTTCCAATGAGAATGCACTGATGAGTTCAGGCATCGTGAAGAGTTCCCTGTCATCGCCCGGATTCCAGCCGAGCATCGCAAGCATATTCACGAATGCCTCAGGGAAGTAGCCGTCCTCGCGGTAGCCGCGCGACACTTCGCCTTCCGCATTTGTCCATTGCAGGGGGAAGACAGGGAAGCCGAGCCTGTCCCCGTCCCTCTTGCTCAGCTTGCCTTTCCCGTCAGGCTTGAGCAGCAGGGAAAGGTGGGCGAAACGCGGCATGGTGTCCTGCCATCCGAATGCTTCGTAAAGCAGATAGTGCAGGGGAAGCGACGGCAGCCATTCCTCGCCGCGGATTACTTCGGTGATTTCCATCAGGTGGTCATCCACTATGTTGGCCAGATGGTAGGTAGGCAGTTCGTCGGCCCTTTTCCAGAGCACCTTGTCGTCGAGGGTGTCGGTGTTTACCTCGATGTGCCCGCGGATGAGGTCGTCCATTTTTACGATGCGGTTTTCCGGCATTTTGAAACGGATGGTCCAGTCCGTGTGCGTTTCCAAAAGCGGTCTCCATTCGCTTTCGGGCATCGAAAGGGAGTTCCTCAGGTGCCGGCGGGTGATGTGGTTGTAGATGAAGGTCTCCTTTTTCGCCTCCATCTCCGCACGCTTGGCCGAGAGTTCTTCGGCAGTGTCGAAAGCATAGTAGGCAAAGCCTTTCTCCACGAGTTCTTCGGCGTATTTCCTGTAGATGCCGCGCCTCTGCGACTGCCTGTACGGGGCGTGCGGGTGCTTTTCGGACGGGGTCTCTACGACATTGTCGGAGGCATCCACGCCTTCGTCGGGAATGATCCCGCACCAGTTGAGGGCTTCTATGATGTATTTTTCGGCTCCCGGGACAAATCTCTGGGAGTCGGTGTCCTCTATCCTTATGATGAAGTCTCCGCCGTGCTGTCTGGCGTAAAGGTAGTTATAGAGCGCAGTCCTGACCCCGCCCATATGCAGCGGGCCTGTAGGGGAGGGCGCAAATCTTACTCTTGTTCTTCTTTCCATATTCAGTTTTGTCTTGCTCCGCGCAAAGATATTAATTTTCTTTCTTCAATCCCCGCCTTATGGCAGCCACCGACTCGAGCGAACTGATGTTCTGCCCTTCTTCCACTATCAGCACGGGTACCCGCCCGTCTTCGAAATGGAATTTCCTGACATTGCTCGTGTCATTGAAGCCGATTTTGATGCTTTCCTGGCTGTCCGGGAGTTCGATTTCCCCGTTCATTCTCGAAGCCGCCCTGTCGTAGACGAAATCCTGGTCTATCATGATGATGTTCCCGAGATTCACATTCGTGATGCTGCTGAGCTTGTTCATCTTGAAGCCGGTGGCTATCACGGTGATGCTTATCTTGTCCCCCACCTCTGGATTTTCGTCGAAGATGATTCCGCGCTTGAAATTGTTCGCGTTGCCGGTGTATTCGTTGATTTTGTTGTTTATCAGGTCCAGTTCTTTCATCGACAGGCCCTTTTCATTCTTTCCGACGGTGATGTTCACCAGGACGTTCTTTGCGGTCTTCAGGTCGAAGTCATTGAGCAGAGGTGATTCCAGGGCTTCTTTTATGGCATCCTCTATCCTGTTTTCGCCGCTTCCGTGTCCGCACCCCATCAGAGCCATTCCGCTGCCGCGCATCATCGTGCTTACATCCTGGAAGTCCACATTGATGTATCCCGGCTTGGCTATGATTTCTATTACTCCGCGGACTGCGGTGGCTAAAATTTCGTCCGCTTTCGGAAAAGCATCCTGCAGGAGCAGGCTTCCGTAGTATTCGTAGAGCTTTTCGTTGTTTATGATGAGGAGGCTGTCCACGCATTTTTCAAGTTCGTGGATGCCGTCGATGGCCCGCGAAAGGGATTCGTTCCCTTCATTCAGGAAAGGAAGCGTCACCACGGCCACGGTCAGGATGCCGCGTTCCTTTGCCATGGCGGCAATGATAGGGGAGGCGCCTGTCCCTGTGCCCCCTCCCATGCCTGCCGTGATGAAAAGCATTTTGGTGCCCGAGTCGAGCAGGGTGGAGGCTATGTTGTCCTGTGCTTCGAGAGCTGCGTTGCGTCCCTTTACCGGGTCGCAGCCGGCCCCGAGGCCCTGTCCGAGCTGCAGTTTGTTCGGTACGCTGCTTTTCTGGAGAGCCTGGGCGTCGGTGTTGCAGACTATGAAGTCGCAGCCTTCGATTTTCTGGTCGTACATATAGGTGACGGCATTGCATCCTCCGCCACCCACTCCGATGACCTTTATGATGGAACTTTTCGGAGTCCAGTCAGTTGGCAAAATGTCGTTCATGGCAGTCATACGTTTTCGTTGGAAATATCCTCGAACAGATTCTTCATCTTGTCCAGCCACTTGATTTTCGGTTTTTTAGGAGCCTTAGGCCCTTGCTGCTTCTCCGGAGGCCGGACTTCTTCCATCTCTTCGGGACGGAAAAGCGTGTCGCGGATTTCTTCTGCGGTCTCTCCGGTGCCCGCGTCTTCTCCGGCACCGCCGTTGCCGCCGTCAGGGACGTCCCCGTCTCCGAAAGTCACCGTAGTCCCGACCTTTACCGTGTCTTCGCCGCAGATGCAGTCTCCGATCCTGTCCGCCTTTGCCGCGAGGATAAGGCCTATGCTGACGGCAGCTTCCGTCTCCAGGATGCCGTCGCAGCCGTTCTCGGAGAAAAGTTCCTGGCGCGGGTATCCTTTCCTGACATTGTATCCGGACAGTTCCTTGATATAGTTGGCGCAGTTCGTCAGGTTGGCAACCCCTCCGGTCAGCACGATGCCGCTCCTGAGGTTGTCCGCAAAGCCGCTCTTTTCGATTTCGTACAGTACGGCTTCGACGATTTCCCTGACCCTGCACGTGATGATTTCCGACAGGTATTTGACAGTCAGCTGTTTGTTGGCGGAAGCGTCTCCGCTGTTGATCTGGATGATTTTCTCGCTGAGGTTCTGCAGCCGGTCAGGCATACAGGCCCCGAACGCGAGTTTTATGTTCTCGGCCAGTGCGGTGGAAATCATCGCTTCAGTCCTGATGTCCGAAGTGATGGTAGCACCCCCGAAAGGTATCGAGGCGTAATGCCTCATAATCCCGCGGTAGTAGATGGACACGGATGTGCTGCCTCCCCCGAAATCGATAAGGGCCACGCCGTTGTCTATCTCGGAAGGGGTCAGGACGGCTTTCGCCAGGACGTCCGGGGTGAAATATTTCCTTGCTATGGCGATCCTTAGATTGTTGAAAGTCACGTTCGTGGCTCTCAGGGCGCTTTTCTTTCCTATGAATATCTTGAAGTTCCCCTCCAAGATGTCGCTCGGCATCCCGATGATGTCGTTTTCCACAAGCTGGAATTCCTCCCCGTTGGAAAAGGACTGTGCCACCGCTCCGAAAATCTCTTCGTTCCTGGCATCGTCGAGCGGATAGGTGTCCAGCGCCTCGTTTTTCAGGATGTCCACTTCTTCTCCCGTAATGCAGGCTTCCGGATTCTCCCTGATCATCCTCGCAGGGCGGGTCTCCTGCCTCACCCTGTATTTAGGCATACCTACGACTGCCTGTATTATCTTGATGTTCAGCTCTTTCTCGGCATCGACGACCAGCTTTTCGAGAGGTTTCGTGACCTGCATAGAGTTGATCACATAGTTGTTCCTGACTCCTGCCGACGGAGCCGTGCCGTAGTAGATCACCTGTATGTCGTCGCCTGTGACCTTGGCCACAGTCAGGGCCACTTTCGACGACCCTATGTCGACCGCGACTATGTGTTTGTCTTCCATAATAAATTATCCTTTTCTTCCGTTTGTCCTTACTGGCGTTCCCCGGCACCGTCATCCCATACGTCCCTTCCCACCGTCATTCAGCGCTCCCCCTGTATCGTCATCCCGGGCATCCCTCCGCATTGTCATCCCGGGCATCCCTCCGCACCGTCATCCCGAGCATTCCTCCGTACCGTCATCCTGCACATCCCTCCGTATCGTCATCCCGAGCATCCCTCCGTACCGTCACCCTGTACATCCCTCCGCATTGTCGTCCCGGGCATCCCTCCGTACCGTCATCCCGAGCGCAGTCGAGGGATCTGCCCTCTCCTATTTGCAGACAATCTGGTTCCTGTACCTTACGTCCACCGTCCTGTACCTGTCTTTCCCCTTTGCCGGCACTATCGCGGTATAGTATTTTTCCATCAGCGCGAATTTCTCCCCGATATTGCAAGGTTTCCCGAAGATAAACCTTTCCTTTCCCTCCCTCGGAACGAGGACCAGGTCTCCGTTGTCCGAGACATGTATCTGCACTATATTCCTGTCCCACACCTTGTGCCTTTCCATATAAAGCACCGTTTCCGTAACACGGCCGAGCCACTCCCTCTCGCGTCCCGTCACTTCTTTCCCCTTGCCGGCTGCATCCGTTTTCAAAGGGATATTGCCGTCTATTACTATCACGTAGCCCGCTTTCCCGTCCTTTATCGGGAAGACATAGCCGTTCGCGTCGGCGTAGAAACTCTGACCGTTTTTCTGGAACCGCATTATCGGCTTCCGCTGGGTGATTTCTATGTGCAGGACTCCGTCCTTGGTGCAGTATGCCTCGCTTTTCAGGACCGCGCTCTGCGAATCCAGGATGCTTTCCAGTTTCTTCAGGTCTATCTCACCAATCGGGATTCCGACGGTCTTCCCGTACTCTTTCGTGACGTATCCTGCGACGTCCTCTGCCGTCACGAACCGGTTTTCAGTACTGTCCCTTATCCCGATTTCCATTCCGGAACACAGTGTCGCGGAGCGGTTTGCACTGCTTATCCCGGCAGATACGCAGAGGCAGACCAGTATGACCGCCGCCACGCATGCCCCGAGCACCGTCCCCGTTATGTTCCTTCCGGTTTTCATTTTCCGTATCGCCTTTGCATCATTTCCGTTATCTCTCCGACGTATCTGTCTATGTTCCCGGCACCGAAAGTCACCAACGTGTCGATATCTTCCCTTTCGAGAGTCTCCATAAGCTCCTCTTTCCGGATGAGCACCTTGTCGGACAAGCCGGCCCTGTCGAAGATGATTTCAGACGTCACCCCCGGAATAGGTTCTTCACGTGCAGGGTATATGTCGAGCAGTATCAGCCTGTCGACCTTCGAAAGCGCATCGGCAAAGTCCGGAGCGAAGTCTCTGGTGCGCGTGTACAGGTGCGGCTGGAACACCGCGGTAAGTTTCCGTCCCTGGAAAATGTCCCGGATAGAACTGACGGCTGCCGCAATTTCTGCCGGATGGTGTGCGTAGTCGTCGATGTAGGCGTGGCCCGGACGGTTGAAATGGATGTCGAAACGGCGTCTGACACCGGAGAATTTCGCCAGGGCTTCTTTTATTTTTTCCGGGGCAATGCCGAAGTCTAAGGCAATGGATGCTGCCGCAATGCCGTTTTCGACGTTGACCCAGCCCGGGACGCCGACACGGCAGTCCCTGACGGCTCCGCCGGGGTGTACGAGGTCGAATGTGAAATACCCGCATTCGTCTTTCCTGAGATTCTCTGCATGGAAATCGGCCCGCAGGTCATCGTAGGCGTATCTCAGAATTTTGGCTCCCGTGTCTTCCGGCCTTATTTCGAGGCCGTATTTGGCGATGAGAGTGCCGCTGACCTGCGAAGCGAAGGCCCTGAAGGCTTCCTTGACGTGAGCCTGGTCCGAGTAGATGTCCAGATGGTCGGCGTCCATAGCCGTAATGACGGCCGTTTCAGGGTGAAGCTGCAGGAACGAACGGTCGAACTCGTCGGCTTCTGCCACTACTATGTCGTTCTCCGACATGAGGAGGTTGCTGCCGTAGTTTTTGGATATGCCGCCGAGAAACGCCGAACAGCCTTCCCCGCTGCTTTCGAAAATGTGGGCGAGAAGGGTGCTCGTGGTGGTTTTCCCATGAGTCCCGGCTACGGCAAGGCATCTCTGGCCCTCTGCGATTTCTCCGAGGACACGCGAGCGTTTCAGGACCTTGTAGCCATGCTCCGTCGCATAGACGAGTTCTCTCATGTCTTTCGGTATGGCAGGGGTGTAGACTACGAGGGTGTCCTCCGGAGTCCCTGGAACGAAATCCGGATTGTCTTCATAGTGTACGGAGATGCCTTCGCTTTCAAGTTCGCCTGTCAGTCCGGAAGGGGTCCTGTCGTATCCCGAAACATTGCAGCCCTTGAATTTGAAGTACCGGGCCAGGGCACTCATTCCGATGCCGCCGATACCTATAAAATATATGTTGCCGTATTTTTTCATATTCTCTTTTCCTTTGTCGTCCCGGACGCCCCTTTATGCAGGCGTCCTCTTTTTTGTCAGCCTTTTTTCCCTGTCAGCCCGTATATCTCCTCCACAATCCTCTCCGCCGCATCCCTCCGCGCCATTTCCGATATGTTCTTTTCCATCATTTCCATCTTCCGGCCGTCATGCACCAGTCTGCAGGCCTGCTCCATAAGTACCTGCGGTGCATCCTCATCCCGGACCAGCATCGCGGCGTCCTTGCGGACCAGAGCCATGGCATTGTGCGTCTGGTGATCCTCCGCCACGTTGGGCGAAGGTACAAAGATAACAGCTTTTCCTGCAGCGCACAACTCCGACACCGAACTTGCCCCCGAACGTGAAACTACGGCGTCTGCCGCCGCGTATGCCAGATCCATCCTCTTTATGAAAGCGTAGTGGCGGATTCCCGGCCTCCCGTGTCCTGCCATAAACTCATCCGTCTTTGCCTTGTAGTACTGGCCGCACTGCCAGATGATTTCCACATCCTCACCTCCGGGACATCCCCGGGAAATCCATCCCATGACCGATTCGTTCAGCGTCCTGCTCCCGAGGCTTCCCCCGACTATGAATATGTGCTTTTTCTCCGGGTCAAGTCCGTAGAAAGCAATGGCTTCGGCTTTCATTTCCGGCGTGGCAGGGACTATCTCTTTTCTGATGGGATTTCCCGTGACCGTTATCCTGTCTGCCGGGAAGAACCGTTCCATTCCCTCGTAGGCCACGCAGATTTTCCCGGCCTTTTTCCCGAGTATCCTGTTCGTGAGTCCGGCAAAGCCGTTCTGTTCCTGGATCAGGGTCGGGATTCTTTTGCGCTGTGCAGCCCAAAGCACCGGAGCGCTGGCATAGCCTCCCACGCCCACTGCTATGTCCGGCTTGAATCCGTCGATGATTTTCCCGGCCATTTCTATGCTTTTGAGTATCTTGAAAGGGAGCTTCAGGTTCGACACGCTCAGGCTCCGCTGCAGTCCGGCCACAGGCAGACCGACGATCCTGTAGCCAGCCGCCGGGACTTTTTCCATTTCCATACGGCCTTCCGCCCCCACGAAAAGGATTTCCGTGCCGGGGTTGACGTCCTTCAGTCTGCCTGCGATAGAAAGGGCCGGGAAGATGTGTCCTCCTGTCCCGCCTCCGCTGATTATTACCCTCAATGCCTTGTCATTCATAGTACAGTCCCTGTTTTGATTCGTATTTCCCGGAGTTTGCGTATTCTCCGGCTTCCTCATTTCTTCCGGCTTCGTCTGCATCGTCTTCCCGCCGGTATTCTTCAGTCTGGGAATCCTCCTCTTCGCGTGCTCCGGCCATCTCCAATGCCGCTTTAGTCTCATCCATGTTCTTTTTCGCCAGCCGGCTTATCGACAGCAGCACCCCGAACGCCACGCTGAAACTCAGGAAAGAACTGCTTCCGTGGCTTATCATCGGCAGGGTCTGTCCCGTCAGCGGCCCGATATTCACGTTGACCAGCATATGCATGAATGCCTGGCCGGTAATCAGTACCACGAGCCCGGCCACGGCGATTTTCGCGAACCACGAATTGCAGAATTTCACTATCAGCGAACCCCGGGCCAACAGGCTCACGTACAGTATCATAATGATTATCCCGCCCAACAGACCGTATTCTTCTATGATGAACGAATAGATGTAGTCGCTGAAAATCGCGTAAACGGAGTATTTTTGTGTGCTGTTCCCGGGCCCTTTCCCTATCAGCCCGCCCTCCTTGATGGCGAGTTTGGCGCTTTCCGGCTGTCTGATCTTGTCGATTGCCTCGCGGTAGTCATCGCTCCAGATGTGCTTCTCCCCGCGTGCCTCCTCTATTTCGGCTACCCTGTTTTCATTCTCTATCACCTTGTATTCCTGGTACAGGGTCAGCCTGTTTATCGCGACTCCGATGCGCGGGAACAGTTTTCCGTCGGAAACGAAATACATCCCGACGAACATCCCTATCATCAGGCACCCTGCCGCAAGCGCCCCGAAAATCTCTTTCTTCGGCATCCCGCCTATCAGGATGACTATGAACATAGCGAGCCCTGTAAGTATGGTGCTGGAAATTCCTCCCTTGAACATTCCGCCGATGACGATGATGATGGGCAGATAGATGTATATCACGCGTTTGGCCAAGAGACTGTCGAGGAATTCAAGTTTCGGGGACAGTACTGCCAGCGCCTTCGGGAGCCTGAAAGAGTCTCTCTTGTAGGCATCGATGGCCCAGGCAAGGTACATGATCATAGCCACCTTGATGACTTCGAAGATGTATATCTGCATGCCGAACAGTTCCAATGACCGCTCGGCCCCGTTGATGTTGATGGTGCCGATGCCGACGATCAGGCAGCCGAGAAGCAGGAATGACACAAGAAAGCCTAAGGACGAAAACAGACGGATGAAACCGATGCCGGGGATGTTGTAGCACAGGATAATGATGGCAAGGCCCGCGCAGGCGAGCTGGAACTGGGAAAAAAAGATGTCCAGCCTCGATGTATCCCCCTTGGCGAGTCCGGACGACGAGGCGAAAATGGTGACAAGCGATATGAGGATGAGCAGCAGGACTATCATCCATATCACCTTGTCTCCCTTGAAATTCTCAATGAAATTCCAGAAACTCTTTTCCCTTTTTTCTTCTACTTCCATCATCTTTCCTTTATGTCATCACGGGCGCAGCCCTTACAGCCTTCTTACAGCCTCCTTGAACTGCCTCCCCCTGTCCTCATAGTTCCTGAACAGGTCGAAACTTGCACAGCACGGCGACAGCAGCACCACATCCCCGGCCACAGCGATCCTGTGTGCCGTTTTCACCGCGTCTTCGGCCGAAGTCACATCGTACATTTCGGGTACGGTCTTTCCGAAAGCCTCGTGTATCTTCCCGTTGTCCACTCCGAGACAGATTATGGCCTTGACCTTTTCCCTTGCCAGAGGCAGCAGCGGCGTATAGTCATTGCCCTTGTCCGTACCTCCGACTATCCATACCACCGGCCTGGTCTGGCACTCCAGAGCATACCAGGCTGCATCTACGTTCGTAGCCTTGGAGTCGTTGATATAGAGCACGTCTCCGATGCTCAGCACCTTTTCGAGCCTGTGCTCCACGGCCTGGAAAGAGGACAGGGCCTCTCGGATGGTGTCGTTGTCGATATCCATCACTTTTCCGGCAATCGCCGCCGCCATCGAATTGTAGACGTTGTGCTTCCCGCCAAGGGCCAGCTCCTGGAGAAATATGTCGCATTCGCTGTCGTTGTAGCGTACTATCATCCTGTCGTCCCGGACGAAAGCCCCTTCCCGGACTTCGGTTTTCTGCGAGAACGGCAGCATCCTGGCACGCACCACGATTTTGTTCAGGTGGTTTATGGTGATTTCGTCATCCGAACAGAAGATGAAACAGTCGTCGCTGTCCATATTCCTGGTAATGCGGAATTTCGCTTTGACATAGTTCTCGAGATTGTGGTCGTATCTGTCGAGATGGTCCGGGGTGATGTTCGTGATAATGGCGATGTCGGCCTTGAAGTCGTACATGTTGTCGAGCTGGAAACTGCTGAGTTCCAGGACATAGATGTCGAAGTCTTCCGTGGCCACCTGCAGGGCGTAGCTTTTGCCGATATTTCCTCCGAGTCCGACGTTGAGGCCGGCGTTCTTGAGCAGATAATAGATCAGCGACGTGGTCGTGGTCTTGCCGTTGCTCCCGGTGATGCAGATTTTCCTTGCCCTGTCGTATCTGCCGGCAAATTCGATTTCGGAGATTATCCGGATTCCCTTTTCCATGATTTTGCAGACCATCGGGGCCGTGGACGGAATCCCGGGGCTCTTGATGACCTCGTCGGCGTTGAGAATCAGCTCTTCGGTATGCTGGCCGCTTTCATACGGGATGCCCCGCCTTTCGAGTTCGGCCACATACTTGTCGGCTATTTTCCCTTTGTCCGAGAGGAACACGTCGAATCCTTTCACCTTTGCCAGAACGGCGGCTCCGACTCCGCTTTCGCCACCTCCCAATACTACTATCCGTTTCATCTTATGATTTTTTTCGTTACCTTACTTTCAGAAGGGCTACGGTCAGAACGGCCAGGATAACCTCGATAATCCAGAATCTGACCACAATCTTTGCCTCGGGCAGCGCCCTCGCCGGCCTTGAAACCAGAGCCTCGACCCCCTCCTTCTGAAAATGATGATGGAGCGGGGTCATCTTGAACACCCTTCTGCCTGTACCGTATTTCCGCTTGGTGTACTTGAAATATGTCCGCTGTATCATCACCGACAGGGTCTCTACCAGGAACACGCCGCACAGGACGGGAAGCAGGAGCTCTTTCCTGATGAGAATCGCGCACACTCCGATCACCCCGCCTATCATCAGGCTGCCGGTATCTCCCATAAACACCTGGGCAGGGTAGGAATTGTGCCACAGGAATCCTATCAGTGCGCCGGCAAAAGCCGCCATGAACACCGCGATCTCGCCTGTCCCCGGGATATACATGATATTAAGGTATTCCGCATTGATGATATTTCCCGACAGGTAGGCAAAGATCCCGAGTACGCCGACCACTATGGTGGAAGTCCCCGTCGTCAGCCCGTCCATCCCGTCCGTCAGGTTCGTCCCGTTCGAGCAGGCAGTTATCACGAGTACTATCATCAGTACGTAAATCGCCCATTTGCAATACCATCCGAACGCCCCTTTGAACGGCGACAGCCATTTGTAGTCGAATTCATGGTTCTTGACGAACGGGATCGTAGTCTTCGTGCTCTTTACCACATCCTCCTCTTTCCAGTTTCCGGAGTTTACCTTGAATTCCGTGTCGATGTCGAGGGTCTGCGATGCCGTAGCCCTGACCTCTGCCGTTTCTGCCGCCCCTTCGGCCACCTGGACCTTTTCCCTGACCACGATGTCCGGGCTGAAACATACCGTCAGTCCGAGTCCGAGCCCGAAAAGGATCTGGCTGACGAGCTTGCCCCGTTCGCTCAGCCCTTCCTTGTTGTGCCTGAACACCTTTATATAGTCATCGGTAAATCCGAGTCCGGCAAACCACAGGGTGGTGACAAGCAGTATGACAGTGTATATGTTCGTCAGGTCGGCGAAAAGCAGGACTGCGGCCGTCACGGCGATGAAAATGATGATTCCGCCCATAGTCGGCGTGCCTTTTTTCTGCAGCTGCCCCTCGAGACCGAGATCCCTGATCTCTTCCCCTATCTGTTTCCTCTGAAGCCAGCGGATGATTTTCTTCCCGATGACAAGGGATATGAGCATGGCCGTCACGCTTGCCATTATGGCGCGGAACGAAAGGTAGCCCATCAGTCCCTGTCCGGGGATGTCGAAGTCTTTTAATGCTTCAAATAAATGGTATATCATTTCTTACAGTCGTTTCAGATTCGTCTTGTTCCGGGCATTTTCCCGGGTCATTCCGGATGTTCCTTTCCGCACTGTCCGGATGCAGCTTCCCGTGTCATTCCGGACACGGCCGGAAATCCGTTTTCACTGCATTTCTCCGAACATCTCCGCCACTATCTCATGCTCGTCGAAATGGTGTTTTTCGGTTCCGAGAATCTGGTAAGTTTCGTGCCCCTTGCCTGCCAGCAGTATGGTCGCACCGTCCGGAGCCGTCATTATCGCCGTCCGTATCGCCTCTTTCCTGTCTGCTATGGACAGCGACTTTGACAGCCCTATCCTGTCCATGCCGGCCTTTATGTCGGCAATGATGTCTTCTGTCCGCTCGGTACGGCTGTTGTCGGAAGTGATGATGATCCTGTCCGCCATCCTTTGCGCCACGGCCGCCATTTCCGGTCGCTTCGTCCTGTCCCTGTCGCCCCCGCATCCGAACAGGCAGATGAGTTCCCGCTCGGGAGCTATTTCCCGCAGGGTCTTCAGCACGTTTTCCATCGCATCGGGCGTATGGGCATAGTCTATCACCACGGAAATGTCCCTCGGCCCCCTCAGCGTTTCGAGCCGGCCGCAGGCCGATTTCAGTTTGCTGATTCCGATCAGCGCCTCCTCCTGCCCGGCCCCGAGGCTCACTGCTGCGGAATATATCGCGAGGATGTTGTAGGCGTTGTGCTGCCCTATGAGGTTTGTCCAGCATTCCTTTCCGTCGATGTTGAGCTGCATCCCGTCGAAACTTTCCTCGAGAATCCTGCAGGTGTGGTCCGCCATGGTCCGGCAGGAATAGGTGATGACCCTTGCCTTTGTGTTCTGCACCATCACAAGGCCGTTTTTGTCATCGATATTGGTAATTGCGAACGCATCTGCCGGCAGGTTGTCGAAAAACAGTTTCTTGCACCTGAGGTATTCCGCGAAAGTCTTGTGATAGTCGAGATGGTCGTGCGTAAGGTTTGAAAATATCCCGGCCTTGAACTTCAACCCGGCGACCCTTTCCTGCTCGACTCCTATGGAACTGACCTCCATAAAACAGTAGCTGCATCCGGCCTTCACCATCTCTGCAAGCAGGGAGTTTATCGTAATCGGATCCGAAGTCGTATTGACGGCTTCGCTGCATTTTGTCCCGACGTAGTTCGCTATGGTAGAGAGGAGCCCGCACTCGTATCCGAGGTCTCTGAACAGGTGGTAGAGCAGTGTAGCCGTAGTGGTCTTGCCGTTTGTGCCCGTGATCCCGACGAGAGTCAGCTTTTCCGACGGCCTGCCGTAAAAATTCGATGCGATGACAGCAAGGGCGTGGCGCGAAGAGCCGGTGCGGATGAATGCAATGCCGTCCTGCTGTCCGTCTGCGCCGGACAATGCCTGCGGATCTTCATAGACAATGGCGGAGGCTCCGTTTTCGATGGCGGATGCGATGTATTTGTGGCCGTCCGATGCAAAGCCTTTCACTGCAATGAACATACTTCCCTTGCCGACCTTTCTCGAGTCGGCGGTGACCGCCTTTATTTCAGTGTCCAGACAGCCGGCAGTCTCCACTGCCCCGCAGCCTTCGATTATTTCCCGTACTTCCATATATCTTCTTTTCCTTTATTGTCATCCCGAGCGCAGCGCAGCGAAGTCGAGGGATCTGCCCCCATCATCGTCCTCCCGTTTCCATCCTCCTCCAGCGCATCCGCCGGCCCCGCCCTCTCATTTCCATCCTCCGCCGGCCCTGCCGCCCTCATTGTTTTTATTCCAATACAAACCTTACCTTCGTCCCCCTTTCCGCCCTCGTCCCTGCCTTCGGACTCTGCCGCGCCACGTGTCCGTATCCTTCGTATTCATACCTGTAGCCGCAGTTTTCAAGCGAATACAGCGCATCCTTCAGTCCGAGCCCGCTGATATCGGGCACCTGCTCCAGCATATCCGCTCCGGTTTCGATTCTTTCCGCAGCCATGTCCGGTATCCTCCCGATTTCCCTGATTTCCCCGTTCCAGCCCGGTGTCAGGCAGTATATGCTGTTCACTATTTCCTTGAATACGTTGGCAGGAATGGCGCCTCCGTAAAAATTCATCCTCGACAGCTTGGAATACACTACCACTATCGCGGTGTATTGCGGCTCTCCGGCAGGGAAGAATCCTACGAACGTACCCTGGTGCTGCTTCCTTCCCTGGTCGTCCTGATATGCGGATACCGGCCTGCCGTTTCTTGTGAAATTCACGAGCAGACGCGCCGTCCCTGTCTTCCCGGCTACAGGGCATTCCGCATTCTTCAGCCGGCTTCCGGTCCCGTCCGTCACTACCGACCTCAATGCGCTTGCAAGGCTGTCGGCCACATTCCGGGAACAGATGGAACCGTTCAGTATTTCCGGTTTTATCCGCCGCTCCACCTTACCGTCCTTTTCGATGCTTTCCACGAGGTACGGCTTCATCAGTTTTCCCTTGTTGGCTATCGCATTGTAAAACATGACGATATGCAGCGGGGTCTCCTTTATGCTGTACCCGTAGGAGATGGTCGGCAGGGTCGTCCCGCTCCAGTTCCCCGCCCCGGGCATAGGGATTTCCGGCGCAGCGAGACCTGTCAGGTCGAACTCGAACGCGCTGCCCAGGCCGTATTCGTACAGCTTGTTTATGTATCTCTCGGGGTTCCCGTCGTAGTTCGTGCAGGTCAGGTACCTGAATACCTGGTTGGAGGATATTTCCAGACCTTCCCTTACCGAGATCTTGTCCGATTTCCAGTCCTTGAGATACGGGTCGTCGGGCAGCCTTACTCCGCGGTACGACCATTTTCCCCTGAATGTCGGGACAGTGGATGACAAAGTCGTTTTCCCGTCCTCGAGCAGCGTCATCAGGGTAGCCGTCTTGAACACCGAGCCCGGGGCTTCCGCCCGCCCGATGGCGTAGTTGAACCGCTCGTAAGCCTTGCCGTCCCCCTCCAATGTCAGGTTTACCATCGCCTTAATGGCCCCTGTCTTCACGTCCATCACTACCGCGCAGCCGCCTTCTATGTTTTCCTGCCCTTCGATTCCTTTCTTCAGAGCCTTTTCTGCAATGTCCTGGATGTCGATATCCAGCGTTGTCCGCACGTCCTTTCCGTTCTCGACCTCCACGAAAGTGCTGTCGTAGTCGCGGATGTATTCCCGGTTGTCAGCCTTTTTGAGCCACTCGACACCCTCTTTCCCATGCAGGGCATAGTCGTATTTCCCTTCGATGCCCACGGCGTCGTTGTTCGGGTTGTTGTCGTCCAGATGTCCGAGGGCCCTTCTTGCGAGAGAGCCGTAGGGATATATCCTCTTGTCGGTCTTCTCTTCGATGAACCCACCCTTGTACGGGCCTTCGTTGAAAAGCGGCAATGCCTTGACCTGTTTGTATGTGTCGTAGTCGATCAGCCCTCCTATCCTGACATACTGCCTTCCGCTCTTGCGTGCACCGGCTATCATCCGGTAATATTCGTCGGGGGATTTGTCCCCGTATATCCTTGAAAGCCCCTCGGCCAGCTTCCTGGCTTTCCCCATCCATTCCTTCTCGGCCTTTTCACCTTTTTCCCGGTCAGACATCCCGTCGAACTCCTCCTTGCGCACAGTGCAGTCCATGGCTATCTGGTACTTCGGAGTGGATGCCGCCAGTATCCTTCCGTCATGCGAAAGTATCGCGCCGCGTTCCGGCTCCACGACGACTTTCCTGCTGCTCGGCGTGAACTTTTCGACATAAACGTTTTCAGGCCTGTATATGAGCTGGATATAGATTATCCTGCCGGTTATCACCACTACGAGGAGCAGGAAAATGATATAGATCCCGAACAGAACCATTCCGATTCCGTCGGTCGTCTTTTCTTCATTTCCGGTAGTGTTGTTCAGTTCCCCGTCCGCCATATTGCCTGTCCCCCGAAAGGTTTCATTTTCTGATATATACCGCCGGCTCATCCGGAATCGTCAGCTCCGATCCGGCCTCCTCCAGCATTTCCTGTACGGTGCTGAGCTTTTCTATCCCTATCAGTTCCGTATTCTTGTGGGTCAACGCTATTTTCAGGTCGTACAGGGTCTGCTTGTTCTCCTCCACTTCGACCAGGGTCTTTTCTATCATCAGGTTCAGCAGGAGCACCGAGAAAATCAGCAGGAATCCGTACAGGATATGCGGGAAAAACTTGTCGCACTTCAGCGTAAACAGCATTTCCCCGCGCCCGATCATCCGGATGAACTTCCATCCCGATTTCCCGGACTTTGTCCCTTCGTCCGCCGTACGGCCTCCGGCCTCCGTATCCCCGGCCATCCCTGTCGTATTTTCATCCGCGTCCGTCATATCTCCTCCTCCTTTTTTTCGGCGATTCTGAGCTTCGCGCTCCTCGCCCTCGTGTTGGAAGCTATTTCCTCCTCGGCAGGCAGTATCGGTTTGCGGTTCACCGCCCGCAGGGGTGCATTCACCCGCCCGTACAGGTCTTTTTCCTGCTCGCCGGAGACATTTCCAGTCCTGATGAAATTCTTTACCATCCTGTCCTCGAGCGAGTGATAGGTGATCACTACCAGCCGCCCTCCCGGTTTCAGCACCGCTGCGGCCCCTTCGAGGAATTTTTCCAGCGACTTCATCTCCTGGTTCACCTCTATCCGCAGGGCCTGGTAGATCTTTGCCAGGAATTTGTGTTCGGATTGCTTCGGCAGCGCCTGTGAGACGGCCTCGTACAGATCTCCCGTGGTCTTTATCTCCTTTTTTGCCCTGTAGCCGCAGATCAGCCCCGCTATTTTCCTGCTTCCCTCCACTTCTCCGTACAGCCTGAGTATCTTCTCTATGTCTTCTTCGGATCTCCCGTTTACGATGTCGGCCGCCGAAATCTCCGCCTCCCTGTTCATCCTCATATCGAGCGGCGCATCGAACCTGAACGAGAACCCCCTTTCAGCCGTGTCGAACTGATGCGAAGACACTCCCAGGTCGGCCAGCACTCCGTCGATTCCGTCGGTAAAGCCTTCGTAGATGACGAAATTCCTGATGAACCTGAAATTGTTCCTTACGAGGGTCAGCCGGCTGTCGCCGATGCTGCTGTTGTTTATGGCGTCCTCGTCCCTGTCGAAGGATATGAGGCGGCCGTTTCCGGCCAATGCGGACAGGATCGCCGCGGAATGCCCGCCGCCGCCGAATGTGGCATCCACATAGACACCTGCCCTGTCCGTGACAAGGGCATCGACG
Source organism: uncultured Bacteroidales bacterium (assembly GCA_949295645.1). Lineage (GTDB taxonomy): Bacteria > Bacteroidota > Bacteroidia > Bacteroidales > UBA932 > Cryptobacteroides. Next base: position 27,951 of record CASFLY010000153.1, read on the forward strand.
CTTTCGTGAAGCAATACCGGTGTGTGGTACTCAGACATACTCCTCCCTCCTATCTGTTTTCGGGGAGTGAGGCGGCAAGGGCAGAGAATTCCTCTTCCGAAATGAGCGGGTCCGCATATTTTTCTTTTGCCCAGATTTCTATCTTGAAATCGTTGCCCGCGAACACCACTTCCTTTTCCACCCCGATGGATTTGAGAAGCTTTTTCGGGACAGAGATTCTGCCGGCTTTGGAATCCGGCTCAACAAGGGCCCTGTTGCGCATATATTCACGCCAGAAAATAGCGTGTCTGCGGTTGAAGAAATTCAGCCTCGATTTGACTTCCTCGGACTGCCTTTCCCATTCTGCATAGGTGTACATTTCAAGGCAGTCCTCGAAAATGTCCTTTTTCACGACAAAACGCAGGTCTTCTCCGGCAGGAACGGCATTCTTGAAGGCCGATGGCAGAACCAGCCTTCCCTTGTCGTCGATTTTAACCGTGTATTCACCAACGAATTTGACCATTTTCCTATAGCAGCTGTTTGCCCGCAAAAATAGGAATTATTTTCCACTTTTTCCCACTATTTCCCAAAATTTTCCACAAATTTATAAACGCCCTTTCCTTTCGGGCGAAAAGGGAAATCCGGCTTGTGGAAATAAGGGTGTCCTGGCGTTTTTATATAAAAAACCGCCCTGCCCGGGATTTCCGGAACATGGGCGGTGCGACGTCGGGCGCCGGTCGTCCTTTACAGGATTCCGGTCGGGATCCCCCGTATCAAACCAGTCTGCCGATCCATTCGTCCCGTCCGCCGGGGAGCAGGTCGATGACCGGGATTTCAATAAGGGTGTAGCATCCGCTTTTCTGCCGGAAGGAGGCACGGGCGGAGCATACGAGAATCTGGGCCGTCAGGGCCGGGTTGTTTATCTTCATATCGAATTCGAAAAGCTGGTTCTGGGTCTGGCCGGAGACGCCTTTCCTTGTAAGATTCACCCCGTGTCCCATATCTATGAGGGCGTCCACATCGTCCACCTCGATGACGTGGGTTTCGTCATGCACGAAATAAGGGTCGGCCTTGATGGCAGCGGCTACCTTGTCGAAATCGTAGCCGTCTTTCACCTCTATGTACACCATTCTCCTGTGGACTCCGGTCCCAGTAGGTATGGTCATGGACAGGGCCGCCTTTACTCCGTCGACCGCTTTTACGGCTACGGTATGCCCCATACTCATTCCCGGGCCGAAATTGGTGTAGGTGATGCCTTTGGGAGCAATGGCCTCAAGCAGTGTCCTTACGACGGAATCGCTGCCTGGATCCCAGCCTGCCGAGATGACAGCCACGGCCCCGTGTTTTACAGCGACCTCGTTCAGGCTCTTCCTGAGCGCAGGGATTCCGGTGTGGATGTCGAAACTGTCCACGGTGTTTATTCCCATTTCGAGAAGGGGCCTGGCGTATTCCTCCACTTTCCTGGTAGGGGTGCAGAGTATCGCCACATCCACCTTGCCGAGCTCCTTCACGTCTTTTACCACCTTGAGGTCTTTCAGTTCTGTCGGACAGTCCACGCTGCCGTTTCTCCGGACGACCCCGGCTATCTCGAAGTCCGGCGAAACCCTCAGGGTCTCCACTACGTATTTGCCGATATTCCCATATCCGACAACTGCTGCTTTGATTTTTTCCATATCTATTTGTTTAAGTACTGTTTTGAAATTTTTCAAAAATACTTCATAAAATCGATAATGAAAAATTTCGGGACAGTTTCTTGTCGGCCGGCCCGGAAAAAATAAAAACCATTTCAAAAACTTTCCTAAATTCGCGGGGAAACAGGGAGTTTGTCTGATTTTGCCGGATATGAAAGTTCTTATGGTCTCCGATGCAGGGAGCATACATACGAAAAGGTGGGCGGTTTCGCTGAAAGAGGTGGGGACGGAGGTCGTGTTGTTTTCCATCACTCCGTCCGAAGACGGTTTCTATGAGGAAAGAGGCGTCAGGACATACGTTTTCGATTTGTTCGCCTATAAAAGGAATGCCGGGGGAGCGTTCGGCAGGCTGGCCGCGCACTGCAAGGCGGTAAAGGCTCTGAAAAAAGCCATCTCCGCCGAGAGACCCGACATCCTCCACGCGCACTATGCGACAAGCTACGGCCTTGTGGCGGCATTGGCGGGATTCCATCCGCTCGTTGTCTCTGTCTGGGGCAGCGATGTCTATGAATTCCCGAGACAGTCGGGACTGAACCGCCTGGCAGTGAAGTATATATTGAAAAAAGCCGACAGGGTGCTGTCTACAAGCCGGGCAATGGCTGCGGAGACTTCCCGTTACTGTCGCAAAGATATAGGAGTGACGCCGTTCGGGGTGGATACGACAGTGTTCCGGCCTGAGCCTGCAGTTCCGGGGAACGTGTCCGGGCAGGGCGGTGCGGACGGCAGGGAACCTGAAGCCCGTTGCGGGGCCGAAGATAGGGAGCTTCTCCGCAATATGGAAGATACAGTCGTGTTCGGAACGGTTAAAACCCTCTCGGGCAAGTACGGCATCGATTTGCTGCTCAAGGCTTTTGCCTTGGCAAGGACGAAACTGGCGGAGAGGTCGTCTTCCGGTGCCGGTGCCTTGTCGGAAGGACCGGACGGGTGTCCGCGAGAGGATGTTGCTGCGAAAATTCCCGGAATAAAATTGGTCATAGCCGGGAAAGGCCCTGACAGGGACGCACTGGAGAGGATGGCTGAGAATCTCGGAATCGGGGATGCGGTCGTGTTTGCCGGGGAAGTCAGGCATGAAGATGTTCCGCAGGTGTATGCGGGCATGGATGCCGCGGTGTTCCTGTCGCGGGAAGAGAGTTTCGGAGTGTCAGCCGTGGAGGCGATGGCCTGCGGGGTTCCTGTCATAGCTTCCGATGCCGACGGTTTCAGGGAAGTCCTGTCGGGAGACGCCGGTATCATCGTCCCCCGGGAGAATCCGGAGGCTGCATCGGAGGAGATGGTGAGACTTGCCATGGATCCGGCTCTTCGGGAGCTGTACGGGAAAGCTGGCAGGGAAAAGGTCTTGAAATGCTATGAGTGGAAGCGGAACGTGCAGACTATGACAGACGAATACTCCCGGCTCCTGAAATCCTCCCCCGCAAATTCCCCGGTCCTGAACAACATAAATTCGTCGAACTGACGGAGCAGAACGGAGTTCTGCGACGAGCCCCCAGCGAGGGGGCGAATGGGGGTGGCGCCCCTTGGAAAGGGGCTGGCGCTACAGCGACTGGGGTTTAAGATAGTTGGATTTCGAAGAAATCCGTAACGACGGTTCGACGAATTCCCCGGTCCTGAACAACATAAATTCGTCGAACTGACGTTACATATGGAAAACAACCTGAAGGAAAAGACGGCCCGCGGCATCAAATGGGGCTTTATCGACAATGTAGCCGGAGTCGGGATCATCGCGATAGCGAACCTGATTCTGGCGAGGATACTTTCTCCTCAGGACTTCGGGATCATCGGGATGACAGCCATTTTCATCACATTGTCCAATTCCCTGATCGACAGCGGCTTTTCTTCTGCCCTGATCCGTCTGAAGTCAGTCACGGAAAAAGACCTGAACACCGTTTTCCATTTCAACTTCCTGACATCTCTCCTTCTGTATGCCATCCTGTATTTCACAGCCCCGCTTATCGCCGGGTTTTTCGGCCAGCCGGTGTTGACGGATATTGTCCGGGTGCTGAGCCTGTCGATGATAGTCAATGCACTGTGCATAGTCCAGAAAGTCATTCTCATCCGACGGATCGACTTCCGGACCCAGGCGATAGCTTCGACGGTTTCATCTGTCCTGAGCAGCGGAGTGGCGATATGGATGGCGCTTTACGGCTTCGGGGTGTGGAGTCTGGTCGCGCTGCAGGTGCTGAAATCGGTCTTTACGGCCGTTATTCTGTGGCTTTGTTCCAAATGGTTCCCGTCTTTCCTGTTTTCGGTAAAATCATTGAAGGAAATGTTTTCTTTCGGGGGACGGATGCTTCTGACGGCGATTGTAAGCACTCTGTGGTCCGAAATCTATTCCTTTATCATCGGAAAAACATACGCGCCTTCGGTGCTCGGGCAATATTCGCGTGCGGACAAGTTCAGGAACATGGTGACATCGAATATCAGTACCGTGATGCAGAGGGTGACCTATCCCGTCCTGTCGATGATAAATGACGAGAAGGACAGACAGGCCCGGGCCTACAGGAAAATCCTGCGCACCGCTGTCCTTATCATGTTCCCGGCGGTACTCGGCCTGGCCGCAGTCTCGGAACCCCTTGTGCTGACACTCATCGGAGACCAGTGGGTTCCCGCCGTCGGCTATCTAAGGATACTTTGCCTCTCGGGGCTTTTTACACCTCTGATGTTCTGCAGTGTAAGCATCCTCAATGCCGACGGCCGCTCGGATCTCACCCTTTACCTTGAAATTTTCAAGACAGCCATGGCGGTATTCCCCGTACTTGCAGGGATATTCTTCAGCATCGAGGCCCTGCTCTGGACTGCCGTAGCTGCTTCCGCGGTGTCGTACCTGGCTTATGCTGCCGCAGTGTCCCGGATAGCAGGCTATTCCGTGTGGCGGCAGCTGAAGGACGTCGCACCGTTTTTCGCCGTTTCCGCCGTCATGGCCGCAGCCGTCTTCTGCATTTCGTTCATAACGGCCCCGCAATGGCTTGTCTTGCTCATCCAGATAGTCCTCGGAGTGGCGATTGTGGTTTTCGCCTACGAATTTGTCTACAGAAACGAAGAATACCGGGAGGTCAGGACGGCGGTATTGAAATTTTTGCATATCTTTGCTTGATTGGATTCCATAGAAGAATATTTTCCGATGTTGGGTTTTAATAAGAAAACAGTATTACCGTTGCTTGCCGTTCTGCTGGCGGCAGTCCTTTTATCGGGTTGCAGCAGCTACAGGGACATCACTGTGGGGACCTGCCGGCTCGAAAGCATTTCGCCTAAAGGCCTGAAAGCGGTGGATGCGGGCATTTCGGCGGAAGTCGACAATCCCGCAAACGAGATAACCATATCCGGCATATCGGGGACGGTCTACTACGAGGATGATGAAATAGGCTTTTTCGAAGCTCCCGAAGTGACGGTTCCGGGGAGGACTTCCTCGAAAGTGGACATCCTTATCCGTGCCACTCTCAGCGATTCGCTCAGCCTGATGCAGATAATGTCCATGGCTTCCGGGTTCAAGACCGAGAGACTGACGCTGGACATATCCATGACCGTAAAGGTCAAAGGAGGGCTGAAAAGGAAAATCGAACTGAAAGGTCTGCCGGTGGATAATTTTATAGGAAAAGTAAGCTATGAAAGCGTTTAGACTTCTGTTCTCCATAGCAGCCGCCCTGGTTTGCCTGTCGGCGGCGGCACAGACGACGGGCGGAAAGACCGTCGCGCCTCTCTTTACGACCGCACCGGAGGATTCGCTGTCGGCGGATATTTCCGTCCCCGATTCCCTCGGCGTGCCGGAAGGCTATGAACTTGTGGACACGGTGGTTCTTGTCCCGGTGCCCAGGATAGACACCACTCTGGCAGGCAAGAATATCTTCTACCTGATGCCGTCGAAGTCGAAAGGCGATGTCTCGGATGTGCATATCTACCAGTCCGCATCGATAGTCTCGGCCATGAACAGAAGTTTCGAGTCCAACATTTCCCGTCCATATACGGGCTACCGCGTTCGTATCTTCTTTGACAACAGACAGTCGGCGCGTCAGGATTCCGAGCGGATGGTCGAGGATTTCGAGAAGATGTATCCCGGGATTCCGGCTTACAGGAGCTATGTAAATCCGTATTTCAAGATCACCGTCGGCGATTTCCGTACCAAGTCCGAGGCTATGGGTTTCCTTCAGCAGATTATCGGCGCTTTTCCGAAAGCATTTATAGTCAAGGAAAACATAGAGTTCCCCGTAATAGACAAGGATTCTTTGGTGCGGGCGGATACGGTGCAGATGCTCGTAAAGAAGGCCGGAGCTGAGGAGCCGGTCGGGGAAATCATCTTATAACACTGACGGACTATGCTGAAACAAGGATTGGAACTGAAGCAGACGCAGAAGCTCTCGCCACTGCAGATTCAGACGATAAAGCTGATAGAGCTCCCGACCCAGGAGCTGGAGCAGCGTATCCGCAAGGAGCTCGAAGAGAACCCCGTGCTTGAGGAAAACACGTCGAAGGACGACGAGGACGAGGACAATGCTCCGAGAGAAGTGTCTCTGTCCGAGTACAAGGACGATGATCCGATCCCGAGCTATAAGCTGAAGGTCAACAATTACGGCAAGGACGAGCGCCCGCAATACAATACCTTTTCGGTAAAGGAGAGTTTTACGCAAAGCCTGATGGAGCAGCTGGGTTTCAGGAATCTGACCGAACACCAGCATGCCGTGGCTGCGTTCATCATCGGGAGCCTCGATGACGACGGCTACCTGAGACGCGACACGGACAGCCTTATCGATGATCTGGCTTTCCGAGCCGGAATAGAATCGGACGAGAAGGAAGTCGACGACATGCTTCACGTGATCCAGGAGTTCGACCCGCCGGGAGTAGGCGCACGTGATTTGCGGGAATGCCTCCTCCTTCAGATCAACGGGATGAAGCAGACTCCTGACGTGGTGAATGCGAAGAAGATTCTGACGAACTATTTTACCGAGTTTACCAGCAAGCACTACAACAAGATAATCGCCAGGATGGGGATTTCCGAGGCGGATATGAAGGCTGCCATAGCCAGGATACTGAAACTGAATCCTGCACCGGGCGGACAGATAGACGATTCCTATAGCGAACAGGCCCAGCAGATAGTGCCCGATTTTGTCCTGACCTACGAGAACGGCGAACTGAAACTGACCATGCCGCGGTTCTCTATCCCCGAACTGAAAGTGAACCGGAAATATGCCGACATCCTTATGGACGCGGCCAATTCTTCCGAAAGGGACAAAAAGGAGGCGGCGGCTTTCGTAAAGAAGAAGCTGGATTCTGCAAAATGGTTCGTCGAGGCTATCAAGCAGCGCCACAACACTCTGCAGAGTACCATGCAGGCTATCATAGACTATCAGCACGACTATTTTGTCGACGGCGACGAATCCCATCTGAAACCGATGGTGCTCAAGGATATAGCCGAGCGTACCGGCTTCGACATCTCTACCATATCCCGGGTCGTGAACAGCAAATACATCGAGACCCATTTCGGCATATATTCCCTTAAATATTTCTTCTCTGAAGGAATGGAAAATGCCGAAGGCGAAGAAGTTTCCACCCGTGAACTCAAAAAAGCCCTGCAGGAATGCGTGGATTCCGAAGACAAACGGAATCCTCTGACCGATGACCAGCTCGTGACCGAATTGGGCAGGAAAGGGTATAAGGTCGCACGACGTACTATTGCAAAATATCGCGATCAGCTTAATATACCCAAGGCCCGCATGCGCCGCGAACTATAGTCCGGTGCGTGATAACGGGCGGTCTGCTTCGTTATTTTCGGGACGGGGCTCAGTCATTTACTACGGTAAACTCCTGTCGCCCTGTCCCTCAATGCCTCGCATCTCACCCGTCCTGACGCACCGGTCGGGTCTGCAGAAGATAAAGGGGATCTGCGGCGGGATTCGGATAATGTCATTTCGACTGGAGGACGAAGTCCGGAATGGAGAAATCTGTATTGGAACAAACTTCCGGCGTCTCATTTTTTTTGCCGGTGCGAGATAAAGAATTTGCTTCGTTATTTATGTACAGACCCGACCGGTGCGAGATAAGGGGTACAATGCAAGGCCGCCAAGGGTGAGGACGCCGGGAGTTTACTGTAGTAAATGACCAAGTCCGAATCCCGCCGGCAACGCCGCAGTGTGCCCCTTATCTCGCACCGGATCAGATTTTGTCGCCATATGCAAGATCCCCCGCATCCCCCAACCCCGGCACTATGTAAGAATGCGTGGTGAGTTCCTCATCGATGGCCGCAGCCCAGAGCGTGATGTCCTCAGGCAGGTGCTTCTGCAGGTATTCCACGGCGTAAATGCTTGAAATAGGGCAGACAAGATGGGTCGCGGCTGGCTCTCCGTCTTCGAGAAGGCGGTTGTATGCGATTTCAAGCGAGGCTCCGGTGGCCAGCATGGTGTCGGCGAGAATGAGGGTCTTGCCGTTGAGGTCCGGGGCGCTGGCATATTCGATGTTTATGTGGAAATCGTCTCCTTTGTCGTACTTGCGGTATGCGGCCACGAACGCATTCTGAGCATCATCGAAAACGTTCAGAATGCCTTGATGCAGAGGCAGTCCGGCTCTCAGTATCGTAGCGGCCACTATTTCATTGTCCGGAGTATATATGCTTGCGATGCCGAGCGGAGTGTATACCTTTTTCTCCGAGTAGTTCAGGGTCTTGCTGATTTCGTATGCAAAGATTTCCCCGATACGCTCCAGATTTGTCCTGAAACGCATACGGTCTTTCTGAATGTTGATGTCCCGCAGTTGGGCCACGAATTTGTTTAGAACGGTGTTGTTCTCTCCCAGGTTGATGATTTGCATAATACCGGTATTTCCACAAATATACCTTAAATTTTCTCTCTTTCAAAATCTGCTGCGGTATCCCTGGCCTGTCGCCGCAGAACCGGCTTCCGGACGTGTCAGGCTATGCGCACTTCCTCGTTAGCGAAACTGTAATACCTGTCGTCGGCAATGATGACGTGGTCTACGAGTGATATTTCGAAGGTTTCTGCCGCTTTTTTCAGATTTGCGGTCTGTCTTATGTCGGCGGAGCCCGGTACAGGACTGCCCGAAGGGTGATTGTGGACGAGGATGATGCCGTGGGCTTTCTTTTCGAGGGCTTTCCTGATTATGATTTTTATATCGAGCACGGTAGCGGACATTCCTCCCGAACTGAGCTGTTCCTTGCCTATTATGAAATTGGCCCTGTTGAGGAATATTAGCCAGCATTCCTCGTGGGAGAGGCCTTTCATTACGGGCAGCATGATTTCGTATATCTGCTTGGGGTCCGTGATGGACACTTTTTTGCCGGAACTCTTCTCGTAGACGAACCGTTTGCCGAGTTCCATGGCGGCAGTCACGGTAGCTGCCTTGTAGGCGCCGATTCCCGGTGTCTCCATCATCCTCTCCAATGAAAAGTCCGACAGCTCCGACAGCCTGTTGCCGGCTGCGGCCAGGATGTCTTCTGCCATCTCCATGGCATTTTTCCCTCCTGTCCCGGTTCTGAGCAGGATTGCCAGCAATTCCGCATTGCTCAATGATTTCGCCCCTTTTTCCAGCATTTTCTCCCGCGGCCTTTTCTCAGGCTCGATTTCCTTCATTTTCATAGATTGTTGTCTTATTGTAACGTCTTTTCGACGATTTTATGTTGTTAAGGACCGGGAAATTCGTCGAACCGTCGTTACGGATTTCTTCGGAATCCAATTTTCTTAAACCCCAGTCGCTGTAGCGACAGCCCCGAAAGCTAAGCAAAAAGGACAAATAAAAATTCCGGAAAGAGAAAAACTTTCCGGAATTTTCTTTTTCGATATGTTTTTTTCTTTTTTTTACTCGACAAATGCCAGGATTTCGCCTTTTGCCACGAAATCACCCTGCTTGCAGCAGACCGCCACTATCTTTCCGTCGCATACAGGCACTACCTCCTCCATTCCATAGAATGTCTGGATATAGCTCATTGCCTTGCCTTCCTTTACTTCCGTGCCGACAACAGGTGCGGTAGAAGCGTCGTCCACGTCGATCTGCCACAGCAGCTGGCCCTTGACCGGAGCCTGTACCGCCTTTGCATTCGGGAATTTTTCCGCGATTTTCCCGACGTCGTACTTAGGCACTTCCACCACCGGTCTTGTGATGATGATCGGGGCTCCGGCCTTTTCCTTCATGGCTTCGAGGTCTTTTCTGAACCGTTCTTTGGCTATGCCGCTCTTGTAGTCCCTGTACTGTCTTTCGTGCATTGCGAATTCGAAGAGCTCCTCGTCGTCCTCGCCATAGTCCCAGCCCTCTTCATCCATCATCTTGCGGAACTTGTCGAGCTCGTCAGGGAACGCATCCTGAGGGTTTCCGGTGTAGAATTCCAGACCCTTGTCCTTGGCCAGCTGCACGATTTCAGGAGCCAGTTCCCCTGGGAGCTTGCCCATCTTGCCGAGGATCATATTCCAGGTGTCCTTGTCGATGGTAGTCCACCTCGGCTGGCCTTTCAGGATGTTCATCAGATTCATCAGGGCAGTGTTCTTGACGTACTGGCTGAACGGTGTCACGAGAGGCGGATACCCGAGACGCGGCCATACATACTCCACTTCCTGGAACAGCATCACCATCAGGTTGTCGAGAGTCAGTTCCTCCTTGCCCTGGTTTCTGAGCGACGCGTTTATCGCTCCGTGGAAGCCTTTCAGGTCGGCCATCATAGAGCCCATCATCCCTCCTGGCAGGCCGCAGCCGACCAAAAGCGAACTCATGTGGGAGTTGTTCGGATCGATCCAGTACCCGAGGAATTCATCTATGAACTTCTGCGTCAGACGGCGCACTTCCATATAGGCATCCATATTCAGATCCTTGACTATGAAGCCGTCAGCCTTCATCATTTCCCGGATGGTGATGACATCCGGATGAACCTTTCCCCAGGACAGCGGTTCTACTGCCACATCCAGATAGTCGGCTCCGGCGCGTGCCACTTCAAGCATGGAAGCCGGCGAGAACCCTGGTCCGCAATGACCGTGGTACTGGACCTTGATGTGCGGGTATTTCGTCTTGATCGACCTGGTCAGCTGCCCGAGCATGGTCGGACGGCCGATGCCGGCCATATCCTTGAGACAGATTTCGTCGCAGCCGTATCCTACCACCTTGTCCACTATGTCCATATAATATTCTACCGTATGGATAGGGGAGTTCGTGATCGACAGGGCCACCTGCGAAATCATTCCGCCTTTCTTGGCATATTCTACCGAAAGCCTGAGGTTCCTGTGGTCGTTCAGCCCGCAGAAAGACCTGGAGATATTCGTGCCCTGCTTGCATTTCACCTTATACATAAGCTCCCTTACGTCAGCAGGTACAGGATTCATCCTCAAGGCATTGAGCCCTCTTTCGAGCATGTGCGTCCGGATGCCGGCCTTGTTGAACGGAGCCGTCCATTCGCGTACCGCCCTGTTGGGATTTTCACCGAAAAGCAGATTTACCTGTTCGAATGCGCCGCCATTGGTCTCTACCCTGTCGAAGCATCCCATACCGATGATGGCAGGAGCCACTTCCTTGAGCTGGCTTACCGTCGGGACATATTTCCCGGACGACTGCCACATATCCCTGTAAACTAAAGAAAACTTGATTTCTCTTTTCATATCAAAATGTTTTGTTCATTTCTGCCGCCGGCCGTTTTGCCGGCCATACATACTTGATATGGCCGGTCCATCCGGCCGTTGAATCCTGCAAAGATACGTAAAAATTTTATGACTATCCGCAAAAATACCCCTATACTGTCATTTCGACCGGAGGGCATAGCCCGGAGTGGAGAAATCTGTATTTGAGATAACAGATCCCTCGACTACGCTCGGGATGACATTAAGGATGACATCAAGGGATACTTTTGCAGATAGACGCAGATAGACAATTTATATTTAGATACGGAATATGGATAGATGCTGATAAAGGTCAAAAAAACAAGGTGTTTGCGCAAAAAATTCAGAAAGTTGTGCACAAATGTCGCATATTTTCAGAAATTTCTTTTGCATTTCTGAGGTTTTGCCGGATTTTAATGAATACCTTTATCGAATATCCGCGTCTTACGGACGGAAACAACACTGAAAAGAAACCGGAACTTATAACATAATTATATTATAACCAACAGCTAATCAAAGTTTTATGAAAAAGACGCTTGTATTTGTCCTGCTGTTGTTCTGTGTCGCCGCAGCTGCTTCGGCCCAGAATACCGTGACAGGTACGGTGACAGACCGGAACGGGGAGCCGCTTGTAGGCGTAGCCGTGACCCTGGTCGGAAGCCGGACGCCGGTAGGAACAACGACAGATCTGGACGGGCACTACACCTTGAGTGTCCCTGAAAATGCCGTGCTGGAGTATTCTTCGCTCGGTTACCATTCCGTCTCGGTAAATACGACGGGGGGGGGGTGGAGTCTATAATGTAACCCTTGAAGAAGACAACGAGCTGCTCGAAGAAGTAGTCGTAGTCGGATTCGCCACTCAAAAGAAAGTCAATCTGACGGGAGCCGTCAGCACTCTCGACAACGAAGCTCTCGAATCGGTTCCGGTCCACAATCCCGTATTGGCCCTCCAGGGCCAGATCCCGGGCCTTACCATTACCCAGAACAGCGGCCAGCTCTACAATAACGGCCCTTCCGTGCAGCTCAGGGGTCTTGCTACCATCGGCGAAGGCTCTTCCGGCTCGGTTCTCGTCCTGATAGACGGGATGGAAGGGGATCTGACCAATATCAATGCCCAGGACATCGAGAGCATTTCCGTCCTGAAAGACGCGGCAGCATCGTCCATCTACGGATCCCGGGCTCCGTTCGGAGTCATCCTCGTCACCACGAAATCCGGCAAAAAGGGCAAGGCCCAGGTCAACTACAACAACAATTTCCGGTTCAAGTCCCCTATCAACATGCCTGAAATGGCGGACTCGTATTCTTGGGCCCTCTATTTCAACGAGGCTTCCCACAATTCGGGAGATGGCGACATTGTCACCCCCGAGCGTCTCCAGAGGATAAGGGACTATATGGACGGAAAAATTTCCTACACTACGGTTCCCGGCAGCAACGGGATGTGGATGTCGGCCTATGATTCAAACGGTTCCAATGACAATGTCGACTATTACGACGTTTTCTACAACGACCTGACCACCGCACAGGAGCACAACCTGAGCATAAACGGGGGAACGGATACCGTTAACTACTATGTCTCTGCCAACTACATGGACGAGAAAGGTGTCCTGAACTGGGATCTGGACGGCCTGCAGAGGCTCAATATTTTCGGAAAGGTCAATGCGACTCCGTTCAAGTTCCTGAAAATAGGCTACAGCGCCCGTTATATGAGGGAATGGTATCACCAGCCTACCTATATGACGGATAATATTTTCCAGAACATAGGCCGCTGGACCTGGCCCGTGTATCCTCTCTATGATCCTAACGGGAATCTGTTCAATGACCAGGTCCTCCAGATGGTGGAAGGAGGCCAGAGTACGGTGAACAACACCACATTCGTCCAGCAGTTCAATCTGGAGCTCACGCCTCTGCCTGGCTGGAGAATCGTGGGAGACATAAATTTCCGGCACAGGAACTACTTCAACAAGACCGTACAGCTCCCTGTCCATCAGGTGAGAGTGGACGGAGTCACCAAGGGGCAGGAATGGCCGACCGCCTCCCCGCGTTCGTATGTGGCCGAAGATGCCGGCAAGAACGAATTCCTGACGGTGAATGCCTACTCCGACTACGAAAGGACATTTGCCGACGCCCATTATCTGAAGGTCATGGCGGGTTTCCAGATGGAAATGTACAACGACAATGACGTCTGGGCGAAAAAGGCAGGCATCATCGTCCCGGACCTCCCGACCATCAACACTTCTTCCGGACTGGAAAACGGTGTCGCCATAACTCCCGAAGTGTCGGGCGGCGGCGGTTCCTGGAGAACGGTGGGTTTCTTCGGACGTATAAACTATAACTTCAAGGAAAGGTACCTTGCGGAGGTGAATCTCAGGTACGACGGCTCGTCCCGGTTCCGGATGGCCGACAGGTGGGGATTCTTCCCGTCATTCTCATTGGGATGGAACATAGCCAACGAACCTTTCTTCAAACCGGCAAAACAGTGGGTGGACATGCTCAAGGTCAGGGCTTCGTACGGTTCGCTCGGGAATCAGAATACTACTTCGTGGTATCCGACCTACCAGACCATGGGCTTTTCCAATGCGTCGGGAGACTGGCTTATCGACGGACAGAAACCGAACACAGCCTGGGCTCCGTCTCTCATAAGCATGCTGCTGACCTGGGAAAAGGTCCGTTCGTGGAATGCCGGTTTCGATTTTTCCGCATTCAACGGCAGGCTGGCAGGCTCTTTCGAATATTTCGTAAGACAGACCATAGATATGGTAGGACCTGCGGACGAGCTTCCCGCCATTCTGGGGACATCCGTACCGTCTACGAACAATACCGACCTCCAGACGCAGGGTTGGGAACTCGAACTTTCCTGGAGGGATGTGGCCTTCGGTCAGTTGGACTACGGTATCCGTTTCGTCCTCTCGGATGCACAGGCCACCATCCTGAAGTATTCCAATCCTTCACGGACTTTAGACAAGAACTACGCAGGAAAGAAGGTCGGGGAAATATGGGGCTATGAGACCGTCGGAATAGCCAAGTCGGACATCGAGATGCGTAACTATCTCGCAACCCTGCCGTATGGAGGGCAGAGTGCCATAGGAAGCGACTGGGGTGCAGGCGATATCATGTACAGGGATGTGAACGGCGACGGGGCAGTGGACAGCGGGTCGAATACGATAGACGACCATGGAGACCTGAAGGTGATAGGAAACACTACGCCGAGATATAATTTCGGTATCGACCTGACCGCCGGATGGAAAGGCATAGACCTGAGGATATTCCTTCAGGGTGTCGGAAAACGGGACTATTATCAGGGCAGTATGTATTTCTATGGTTCGACAGGAGGCAAGGACGAATACCAGTCGATGGTGCTGACCGGGCATCTTGACTATTTCAGGGCCGATGCGGACAACCCTCTCGGACAAAACCTCGACGCTTACTACCCGAAGCCGTATTTCAACACGGACAAGAACACCCGGTGCCAGACCAGATACCTCCAGAATGCAGCCTATTGCAGGCTCAAAAATGTCCAGATAGGCTATACCATCCCTCAGAAATATACTTCGAAAATCGGCATTTCGAACTTCAGGATATATCTCTCGGGTGAAAATCTGGCCACTTTCACGCAGATGACCGATCTGTTCGACCCGGAGACCATCGGCGCCAACTCCTCCGGTAACGTATATCCGTTGACCAGAACTTATTCGGTCGGCCTAAGTGTAACATTTTAATCGGATTCCTTATGAAAAACAGAATATTGATCCTGTCGCTGGCGGCCGTGCTGATGTTTCCGTCCTGCAACGCTTTTCTGAATCTGGAGCCGGAAGCCGCCCTGTCTCCGGAGCAGTACCTGACCACGGAGGAGAATATCGGAGCGTATGCCACGAACCTGTACGGCATGCTTCCCAAACATGAACGCAGCACCTGGGGATACTGGAGGACGGATGCCAATACCGATGACATGGTAGCGCCCAATCCCAGCAATATCTATGCTCCTGGATACTGGAGGGTGGAACAGACAGGCGGCTCCTACTCGTTTACGGACATCTATAACTGCAATTATTTCCTGGACTTCGTGATTCCTCTTTATGAGGCCGGAGAGATTACGGGAAATGACTCCAACATCCGCCATTACATCGGCGAAGTCTATTTCTTCAGGGCCTGGGCCTATTTCGAGAAACTGAAAGCGCTCGGGGACTTCCCGATAGTGGAAGAGCCGATAGCCGATGACCTCGACCGGCTCGTGGCCGCAAGCAAACGTGCCCCGCGCAATGAAGTGGCCCGGTTCATCCTTGCTGACCTGGACAGGGCGCTGGAGTACATGTCCGACACACCTCCTGTGGGCGGAACGAACAGGCTTGCCGATGACTGCGCACATCTTATGAAATCCCGTGTGGCTCTGTACGAAGGTACATGGGAGAAATATTTCAAAGGTACGGCCTTCGTTCCGAACGGCCCGGACTGGCCAGGTGCCGGGAAGGACTACAACTCGGGATACCAGTTCCCTTCCGGCAGTATCGAAGGGGAGATAGACTTTTTCCTGAAGACCTCTATGGAAGAGTCGAAAATCGTGGCGGACAAGTACAGCCTGACGACAAACACGGGTGTCTTCCAGAGCAGTGAGACTGCCGACTCGAACCCGTACTTCGACATGTTCGGCGCTACGGACATGAGCCTGTATCCGGAAGTCCTGCTCTGGAGAGACTATAACGTCTCTCTCGGAGTCTACAACTCCGTAGGGGAGTGGGCTTCGTCGTCCAACAACGGCTATGGGATCACCAAAAGCATGGTGGATGCCTTCGTGATGAGCAACGGCCAGCCATGGTATGCTTCCGGGAGCGGATATGCAGGTGACACCGATCTTATGAAAGTCACCCAAAACAGGGATACCCGGGCCGTGATATTCATAAAGAAGCCAGGCGACCTCAATCTTCATTCTCCCGGAGGACAGAATTCTGAGGAAGTGGAACCCTGGCCGGAGATAACTTCTTCCGGAGCCCAGAAATACATTACCGGCTACGTTATCCGCAAGGGGCTGAACTTCAACGGTGCCTATGCGAGCGACAATTCCAGCGAGACCGGCCTGATCATCTTCAGGGCGGCAGAGGCCTATCTGAACTACATCGAGGCCTGCTATGAACGCACCGAGGGATTGGATGCGGATGCGCAGAGGTACTGGAAAGCCATCCGTGACCGGGCTAAGGCCGGTGACTACAATACCACCATCCGTGACACGGAAGTGGCTACGGAAGGCAAGACGGACTGGGGAGCCTACTCTGCCGGCCGGCTCGTGGACGCGACCCTGTACAACATCCGGAGAGAACGGCGTTGCGAACTGATGGCAGAAGGCTTCAGGGCTGCGGACATACACCGCTGGAGGGCCCTCGACCAGCTCATCGATGCGGACGAACCATACCACGTCCTGGGCGTGAACCTCTGGAGCGAACTCTACAGGAACGAGGAATTCCTCGAAGGCAACCCTGCCGGGCTCATCGAGGGTGAAAACGTATCTCCGCGGAGTTTCAGCAATTACCTGGCCCCGTACCACATCATGACCAACAACCGTGTCTACAACGGCTACAACTGGAGGATGGCGCATTATCTCGACCCTATTGCGGTGCAGCACTTCCTTATCACGGGAGACGGAGACGTAAACGCCTCGCCTCTCTATCAGAATCCGGGCTGGCCGGTACAGGCGGGCCTCGGCGCACAGAACTGATAAAACCAAGATTATGAAAAACAAGACATATCATACACTGCTGGCTCTGGCCGCAGTCTTTGCAGCTTCGTGCTCCAAGACCGGAGAGCCTTACATAAATGTCCCTCAGGACAGGTATAATGTGGAGGCCGTGTACACGGAACTGAACATTCCCGTGGAATGCAATATGAACTCCACCGCCTGTGTCAGATACGACGGCGACGTGTCCGGCTGGATCCAGCTTCTCCCGTCGCTTCTGTCGGGAAACGGGGTTTATTCACTGTGGATAAGCGAAAATCCGGACGAAGAGGCATCCCGTTCCGCCACTCTCGTGATTACTGCCGGCTCCGCTGTCAGGGAAGTGGAGATAGAGCAGAACCTGCTCACTTCCATACGCATCTCGCCTTCATCGCTGGCCACCACGACTTCGTCGGGAACTTATCCGGTGAGGGTGGTCTCGAATGGAGAATGGACCCTGAAGCAGGATTCCGATACGGAAGGCTGGCTGACCGTAGACAAGGTTTCCGGCACCGGAAATGCGACTGTGAATTTCACCTTTGCCGCTTTGGCCGATGACAGCGAAATGTATTCCGGAACGGTGAAGTTCGTAACCGGTTCCGACGAGGTGGAGCTGCCGGTGCAGCACGGCTATGCCCAGCAGATAGGAGACTATGTCTGGGCCAAGGCCAACGTAGGGGAGCCGGGGATGTTCGCGGACGCTCCCGACGATCCGGGAATGCTCTACCAGTACGATTCGAAGGTAGCCTGGACAAATGCCTATCCTGCTGCGACAGCACCGGCTCCGGAAGGCATGCCTTTAGGAGCAGCCACAGGACCTGAGCAGTGGACGGACGAGAACAACCCTTGTCCGGACGGCTGGCGTGTGCCGACAAAGGACGAACTGGATGCCCTCGTAGGAACAAGGGCCGATGGTGTGAAGATAGGCTGGGCAGAGCCGGAGACGAGCGGTTTCAGCATACCGGGCGCCGTCCTGGGCCTGTCCCGCGAAACCGGCAGGACTGCCACCGCTGCAGATATGAAAGGCGGTATTTTCCTGCCATGTTCGGGGAACCGCAAGTGGGACACCGGTGCATACCAGAACCCGCAGAATGCAACGATGACTACGGCGACAAGCCTGATGTCCGGTTCTGAGCAGTGCAGATACCTTATGTATTGCTCTACGGATGAGACGGATGATCTTAGCAAACTCCGTCTTCCTTCCGACAACTGGGGTTGGGAACGTCTCCGCGGAGCCTGGCCGGTAAGGTGCATAAAGGATGACAGGGTTTCATACGGCCCGGTGGATCTGCCGATCCCGGACTATGATGAAGGCCAGTCGTATTAAAAGGAGGAACAGAATATGAAAAAGACAATATTTTTAATGGCAGCCGCCGCTGCAGTCTCAGCGGCCTGCTCCGTAGAAAATATCGGATCGCCCGCAGTACAGGAAGGGGAACCGTTTTCCATTCGGGCTTCCCTCCTTTCCACAAGGACGACCCTCGACACCGACGGGTACAAGGTTACCTGGGATGAAGACGACGTCCTGTCCGTCATCGCCAGATATGATGACGGTACCGTACGGCACTACAAGTTCGAAAAGGAGGACGGAAACGCTTTCTCCTGCCGGAAAGTGCTGGAGCCGGAGCGGATTACGGTCTTGAATGTCTTCTATCCGTACGATGAGAACAATTATGCTTTGGACGGAGACTATGGCCGGGCGGGGCTGGCTTTCGGAATGGGACAGAATCAGTCGCTTGCGGATGATGCGGCCCATATCGACGGCCCTCTTTACGGCTATGCCGAGGTTTCCGGAGGCAGCGTGCCGGACATAAGCATTCATCATGCATCCGCACTGATGGATGTGCAGGTCGTGAACTCGGCTCCTGCGGACATTACCGTGACGGAAGTCCGGCTTTCCACTTCCGCTCCGGATCTGTACCTGCAGGGCTGGGCGAAGATAAACCCCCGGACCGGGGAGTTGCAGACTACCGGAGGTTATACGGAAGTGGCGCTGACGGTTGACAAGGCGACGGTAGGGGCCGGTCAGACAGGGCATTTCTACATTACCTCGCTTCCGTTCAGTCTGAATGCAGGAGACACTTTCACGGTGACGGTCACGGCAAACGGCAGGAAGTATGATTTCGAGAAGACAGTGGAATCGGCGGAGAAGGGAATATTCGCCGCCGGCAAGGTGCATCATCTGACTGCGCAGTTCAACGAAGTCGAAGAGGTCGACCCGGACCTGAAGGTGGAAATCTCCACTTCATACATCGCCCCGACGGCAGCGACAGGGGAATACGATGTGGAAGTGACATCCACGGGGGAATGGAGCGTGATTCAGGACGAGGCCACGAAGGACTGGCTCACGGTAGAACCCGCTTCCGGTACGGGAAACGGTACGGTCAAGGTAAGTCTTGGCGCCCTTGGCGGGGACAGCGACGTTCGGACTGCTTCCCTTACATTCAGGGCAGGCCTGAGTGAGGCTGTCCTGACCGTACAGCACGGCTATGCGCAGCGGATAGGGGATCTCGTCTGGGCCAAGGCCAATGTGGCGGAGCCCGGAATGTTCGCAGAGTCTCCGGACGAGACGGGACTTCTGTACCAGTATGCTTCCAGGACAGGATGGCCGAACGGATACCCTGATGCCGAACAGTCCGGCTCGGGGCCTGCAGGTTACCCGACAGGAGAGAGAAACACGCCTTCTGTCTGGTCTTCTGAAAATGACCCTTGCCCTGAAGGGTGGAGGGTGCCTTTTGCAGACGAGATGACGGCTTTGGTCGGAACGGACTTGCAGACTAAATTCTCCTGGAAAGAGCCTGCGGCAAGCGGGTTCGGAATCCCGGGAGTGATGTGCGGACCTGATAAAAGCACCGCCTCCTCTGCGTCCAGGACCGATATGGCCGGCTGCGTCTTCGTACCATGTTCCGGAAACCGCAGCTGGAAAAACGGCCTGTACCAGAATCCCGGTCATGTGACGATGACGACAGCCACTTACAAGAGCAGCAATGGCGGGAACGCCTACGCCTATGTAGTGAAAATCATAGGCAGCGACACCAATTTTGCCCTGCCTTCGTCCCCTGAGGACAAATGGGGCTACGGGGAACTGAATATGGCCTATTCGGTCCGCTGCGTAGCCGATGTGACAGAATAACCTTTAATACTATATCGCAATGAAACAGAATGAAACCCGGAATCCGGCCGCCGGATATGCCGCGCCGGAAATGTCGATGACGGAAATCATCGTTGAAAACGGCTTCGCAGGAAGCCCGGAAGACATCACCGATGGATTTGAATTGAATGCTCCAGGATATGGAGAAGGTGAAACAATCTAAAATGAAAACGAAATGAAAAAAATAATTTTTATATTGGCAGCCGTCGCTGCAATATCAGCCTCATGTTCATCCATAGAGGATAACGGAAAGCCGGACAGCACTCCCGATGAAGGTATTTTCACGATTTCTGCCGTGATTCCGCAGGAGGATCTTTCAGGAGTTCCGGGCAAAACGACTGTGGACGCAGAAAACGGTTACAAGGTGTCCTGGGATGACGAAGACGCCCTGAGCGTCATCGCGGAATATTCCGACGGCACCTACAAGGCATACAGGTTCGTAAGACAGGAAGGCGATACTTTCGTATGCGATAACGGGAATATCGACACACAGGACATTACTGCTGTCAATGTGGTCTATCCGTATGACAGCAAGAACCAGACTATGGGAGCGCCGGTTAACGCACAGGAAGATTATAATGGAGTCCTGTACTGCAATGCAGGGCTTCCCGTGAATACGGGAGACTTGTCTAAGCAGGCCGCGACAGACGACATCTCCCACATTGACGGCCTCCTTTGCGGATATTCTGCCGTGAGCGGGAATGCTGCCGCAGTGACGATGAAGCATGCGACTACGCTGTTCGATGTCGCGGTGGAAAACGCAGGAGCGACGGACGTAACCATTACCGAGGTCAGAATGGTTCTCAATACGGGCTTCAATCTGGTAGGCTGGTTCCAGATAGCGCCTGAAACTGCCTCTCTTTGGGGCACGTCCGGCTACAAGGAACCGTCCATAACCGTTACTGACGGCACTCTCGCGGCAGGGGAGACCGGACATTTCTATATGTCTTCCATCCCTTTCAAGATGTCCGCGAATCTGCCGCTGAGCATCAAGGTGACGACTTCTGACGGCCAGGCCTATACGGTGGACAAAACCCAGGCTGCCGACAAGGATTTCCTGGCAGGAAATGTGAACCATATCACGGGAATAGTGATAAATAACGAATAACATTTGCATAAATAACCGATAATGAGACATCCGATACTTTTTACAGCCGTTTCAGCCCTCGCCTTATGGGCCTGCTCCCAATCGGGTGCGGACGTGAAGCCGCAGGAGCCTGTGCTTCCGCAGATCACGGTCAGCGAGCTGAAGACTGAAAACGGAAAGACATACGTGGAAGTGGACGGGACTCCGTTTCCGTTCATGGGTGCGCAGATCAGGCTCGACGCCCTGATAAACTGCGAGAACAAACCTGTTTCCGCAATCGAGCCGTATTTTCAGAAAGCAGTGGAGCTCGGCGTGAACTGTGTGCAAGTGCCGGTCTGCTGGAGATGGATAGAGCCGACAGAGGGAAACTATGACTGGAGCATAGTGGACGCCCTGCTCGGGTACTGCATCGAATATGACCTGAAAATGGAACTTCTATGGTTCAGTACCAATATGATAGGTGATTCGTTCACTTATTTCCTTCCAAGACATATCATTTCCGAACCGTCTATCCGTCTGTGGAGAAGCAATGAAGGCTATTCCCGCCCCGAATACGGCTACACATACGCCCTCATCCTCGATGCCGACTGGCTTCTCGAACGCGAGACGGCTGCTGTCACGGCACTGTTCAACCATATCCGTTACTGGGATTCGAACCACGGCGACAGCCATCCGGTGATTACCTGTCAGATTCACAACGAGCCTGACGGCTTCGTCCGCTGGAGGTATGAGCAGGACGGCTTTACCTGGCGTGACGGCTCCAGTCTGTCCCGGGAAAGGGCCTGGGAAATGGTGCTCAACTCTTTAGATGCAGTGGGCAAGGCCGTGCAGAACAGTTCCTACAAGGTGCTGACCAGGACAAACCATATCAAGGCGGACAATGTCTCGTCACCTTTGGACTGGGGCGAGGAGACGGTTTCTCCCAGGACCGTTTTCGATCTTGAAGGCATAGACTTCGTGTCCGTCGATGCTTACAGACAGACCGTGTCCGACATCCGTAAAGAGGTGGAGGCCTATGCTTCCATCGAGGGCAACTATGCTTTGGTCGGAGAAAACAAGGGCAATTACACCCACACTCCGAGCCTTATCCTTGCAGCCTTTGCCGCCGGAGGCGGCTATGACATCTACGACCTGGCTACCAGCAGTGTTTTCATAACCAATTCCGGAGGTACGGATGATCCGGACCATGGCGTCTATACGTCAGATCTTCAGGAAAGGCCCGGATTTACCGAAGAGGTAAGGAAGATAGTCAAGGGCCTGACGGCGGCCGGAGCGGATCTTGCAGCGACCCGCAGTGCAGATTTCGCCGCTTTCAATATCTCACAGGACTCGCCGCAGGAGAATGTGACCTGGGAGCAGGCCTCTACTGTCAGATGCAGGATCCGTTTCAGCACTGATGCCGGAGCCATCGGCTTTGTCCTGGACAGGGGCGACTATGTTCTGGTCTACGCTACTGATGCCGCTACCTTTGAGTTGAAAACATCCGATAACCTTCACGAAGTCGTCACTATCGAGACCGAAGGCGGAAAACTTGAAAGAAGGGATATATGAAACAGTGCTTTCTGACAGCAATTATGCTGATTGCCGCATTGCTCCTGCCGTCAAAGACAGGGGCAATGTCTTTTGACATGATATCCGGCAACGCTCATCCGAGGCTTTTCCTGAAAGACGGCGACGTACAGGCGGTGCGTGAGGCCGTGAAAGAATATCCGGCTGTCGCACGCATGCATGAGACTGTGATGGAATGCGCGGATGCACTTTTTGAAAAAGCGCCTGTAACTAAGGAAATGGTCGGGATCAGGCTGCTCGAAACGAGCCGCGAGTCGCTGAAAAGGGTCTTTGCCCTGTCATACGCCTATAAGGTGACCGGTGATACGCGCTATGCAGTGCGTGCCGAGAAAGAGATGCTTGCATGCTGCGCTTTCAGCGACTGGAATCCTTCGCATTTTCTGGACGTGGCGGAGATGTCGATGTCTATGGCCATAGGTTACGACTGGCTTTACGACGTGCTTTCCGTGCAGACCCGGAGCATAGTCGGGGATGCGGTCTTCGAAAAGGCGTTCAAACCCCTTGTCGGGGAGAACCAGCCCTGGTATGACTGGACATCCAACTGGAATTCCGTGTGCAATGCCGGCATGACTGCCGCAGCCGTCGCCTTTTATGACCTTGACCCGGAACTGTGCAGCGATATCATTTCCAGATCCCTGTCTTCCAACCCCAAGGCCCTGGATGTCTTTGCTCCGGACGGAGGCTACCCGGAGGGATATATGTACTGGGGCTATGGTTCCGCATTTGAAATCCTGCTCATAGCTGCGCTGGAAAGCGCCTGCGGGACGGACTACGGCCTTTCCGCATATCCAGGCTTCCTGCAGTCCGGACGTTTCATGCAGGCCATGCTTACTCCGGGCGGAGGGTGCTACAATTTCAGCGACGCCTCTTACGGCTCGTCCATCGACCCTGCTCTCTTCTGGATTGCCGGACGTATTGACGACCCGTCCCTGCTGTACACTGACATCAGGAGTCTGGAAAGCGGCGGGACTCCGGAGTTTTCCCAGGAGCGGCTGCTCCCGTTCGCCATTATCTGCGCTTCGAGGATGGAGCTGGACGATGTCCCTCCTCCGGACAGCAACATCTGGTTCAGCAGGGGAGTAACGCCGGTCTTTACCTGGCGCTCAGGATGGGATTCGCCGGATGACGCATTTTTCGGAATCAAGGGCGGCACCCCTTCTTCCGGGCATTCCCACATGGACGGAGGTTCGTTCATATATGAAAGATACGGTGTCCGCTGGGCATTGGACCCGGGCATGCAGGATTACCATTCATTGGAAAAGCATGGGCTCGGCATCTGGAATACCGGGCAGGACAGCGACAGATGGAAAGTGTTCAGATATAACAATATGAGCCATAACACCCTGTCCATAAAGGATTCACTCCACAGGGCCTCCGCACGGGCGGAGATTATCGACACCTTCGCTTCCACGGACAGGACAGGAGCCGTCGTGGATATGTCTGCGCTGCTGCCTGCTTTCCGGAAAGTCGTCAGGACGGCCTGGACAGACCGGTGCTGCGACCTGCATATCCGGGATGTCTTGGAAACCGGAAATTCTTCAGAGCAGATAGTATGGATAATGAATACCGGGGCTGTGCCGGAAATCATGTCGGAGGACACGGTCCTGCTTTCGTCCCGCGGGCATGAAATGTACCTTTCATTCGCCGCGTCATCTCCGTTCGAGTTGAAAATCCTGTCCAACGATCCCGTTACGGAGTACGATGCCCCGAATCCCGGCACCTGCAGGATCTGTCTCGAAATGACGGTGAATGCAGGAAGACAGGAAACGATAGAAGTGTCTCTGAAATCCGCAGAGGAATCCGGCAATGGCGGTATGTGCGGAAATGAAGCTGTATTCGGAAATGCTTTTGTGCCGCTGTACAAGAATGCTTCGGCACCCGTCGAGGACAGGGTGGAAGACCTCCTGTCGAGGATGACTCTCGAGGAAAAAGTCGGCCAGATGAACCAGTTCGTCGGGTTGGAGCATATCCGGAAAAACGAAGCTTCCCTGAGCGAGGAAGACCTGAAAAACAATACTGCCAATGCCTTTTATCCCGGGTTCAATGCGGATTCGGTGGCAGAATGGACCCGGCATGGACTCGTCGGTTCGTTCCTTCACGTCCTGACGATAGAGGAGGCGAACTATCTCCAGTCTCTGGCTCTCGGAAGCCGTCTTGGGATTCCGATTCTTTTCGGGATAGATGCCATCCATGGCAATGCCAATGCTCCGGACAACACTGTCTATCCGACCAATATCGGGCTTGCAAGCTCATTCGACACGGATCTTGCATACAGGATAGCCCGGGAGACCGCTGCGGAAATGCGAGCCATGAACATGCACTGGACCTTCAACCCGAACGTCGAGGTGGCGCGAGACCCTCGCTGGGGCAGGGTAGGCGAAACGTTCGGAGAAGATCCGTATTTGGTGTCCCGGATGGGGGTCGAGACCGTAAAGGGCTATCAGGGAGACTTTTCATCCGATGACGTCCTGGCCTGCATAAAGCATTTCGCGGGAGGAAGCCAGCCGGTAAACGGCACCAACGGTTCCCCTACCGACCTGTCCGAGAGGACGATAAGAGAGGTCTTCTTCCCTCCTTTCGAGGCCGGGGTTGAGGCCGGGGCGATGTCCCTGATGACTGCCCACAACGAACTGAACGGCATCCCGTGTCACTCCAACGAGTGGCTGATGCAGGATGTGGCCCGAGGAGAATGGGGTTTCAAGGGCTTCATCGTGAGCGACTGGATGGACATCGAGCATCTGTATGACCTCCACGCCACGGCGGAAAACCTGAAAGAGGCTTTTTACCAGAGCATTATGGCCGGAATGGATATGCACATGCACGGAGTCTACTGGAACGAGTATGTATGCGGGCTCGTCCGTGAAGGGCGCATCCCGGAAAGCCGTATAGACGAATCGGTGCGCAGAATCCTTGACGTCAAGTTCCGTCTCGGCCTGTTCGAGCGGCCGTATGCCGACCCTGAAAAGACAATGGATGTCCGGCTTTGCGACGTCCACAGGCAGACTGCCCTGGAAGCCGCCCGGAAATCGATAGTTCTTCTGAAAAATGACGGTCTGCTTCCACTGTCTCCGGAAAAATACCGCAGGGTGCTTGTGACGGGAATCAATGCCGATGACCACAATATCCTCGGGGACTGGAGCGCCGAGCAGAAACCGGAGAATGTCACGACGGTTCTCGAAGGTCTGAGACAGGTGTCGCCGGAGACGGATTTCGTTTTTGTCGACCAGGGCTGGAATCCTCAGACTATGTCCCGGCAGCAGGTGGACAAGGCTGCGCGTCTTGCACGCCGCTGCGACCTGAATATAGTAGTGGCAGGTGAGTATATGTTCCGGGGCCGGTGGAACGAGAAGACTTCCGGAGAGGATACCGACCGCTCGGACATAGATCTTGTCGGCCTTCAGAACGAGTTGATAGAGAAGGTCGCGGCATCCGGAAAGCCTACCGTACTCATCCTTATTTCAGGACGCCCTCTCGGCACGGAATGGGCGGCAGAACATCTTCCTGCATTGTTGAATGCCTGGGAACCAGGGATGTACGGCGGCCAGGCAATAGCCGAAATCCTGTACGGAAAGGTGAACCCGTCCGCGAAACTCGCCGTGACGATCCCCCGTTCGGCCGGACAGATCCAGATGATCTACAACCATAAGCCGTCGCAGTATTTCCATCCTTATGTCGTGACCCCGAGTACTCCTCTGTACCCGTTCGGCTACGGACTTTCCTATACCGACTACGAGTATTCCGACCTCAGTATGGACAAGACCGAAATCCCGGCGGACGGTTCCGTGAAAGTGACGATAAAGGTGAAGAATACAGGTGCCGTGGCCGGAGAAGAAATCGTCCAGCTGTATATCAGGGACCGCTTTTCCTCGGTGACACGCCCTGTGAAGGAACTGAAAGACTTCGCAAGGGTGGCGCTGGCACCAGGCGAGACCAGGACCGTGGAATTCACCCTCACTCCGGACAAACTCATGTTCCTGGACAAGGACCTTGAACCAGTGGTCGAGCCAGGCGAGTTTGTCGTGATGGTCGGCAGCTCCTCCGCAGACGGGAACTTGCTGAAAGCCTCATTTTTTGTCCGGTGATTGCAGATTCTTCCGGCAGGACTTGGCGATTCAATTATTTTTCTTATCTTTGCAGTCCCAAATCAAAATGGTGCCCATAGTTCAGTTGGTTAGAGCGTCAGATTGTGGTTCTGAATGTCGTCGGTTCGAATCCGACTGGGCACCCT
>CASFLY010000154.1 GCA_949295645.1 uncultured Bacteroidales bacterium
AGGCGCCGTCCTGTACTGGACCGGGATGCTCCGCTACCCCCTGTGGCACTGCCTGACGCTTGCCCTGCTGATGAACCTGTCGGGTGTCTACGGCGACCTCATCGAATCCCAGTGGAAGCGCTACTATGCCGTGAAGGACAGCGGGACCATAATGCCGGGCCACGGAGGTTTCCTCGACAGGCTCGACAGTGCCCTTTTCGCTATCCCTGTGGGTATCATCTACCTTCTTGTGGTGAATGTCCTGTGATTATTTCATTCATTGCATAAATTTTTCTAAATTTGCGGACTGATAACCATTGTTCATTATGAGGATACATAGAGGTGGATGGCGGATAATTCTTTGTGTATGGGCGACCTGTATCTTGCTGATCTGGATGATTCTGCATTTTATAAGTTGTCTGTACGTCTCCTTCCCCATAGTGGCCCTCCTGCTTTTTTTCATGGGTTTCGTGACTTTCTTTTTCAGGATACCGTCCAGGGTAAGGCCTGAGGGGGAGAATCTGGTCACTGCCGTAGCCGACGGTGAAATAGTGGTTCTCGACAGGGTTTATGAACCGGAATACCTGAAGCGCGACTGTATGCAGGTGTCCATCTATATGGACTTTTTCAATGTCCATGTGAATTTCTGGCCCATAAGCGGTGAAGTGACGTACTACAAGTATCATCCCGGGAGATATTTCCTTGCATTCCTGCCAAAGGCATCCGAACTGAACGAGCATACTTCGGTAAGCATGAAGAACGGTTCCGGAGAAGTCTTTTTCAAACAGCTTGCAGGGACGTTCTGCCGCAGGATAGAGTGCTATGCCGAACCGGGGCACGAAGAAATCAGGGGAGAACAGTGCGGAATAATCAAATTCGGCTCACGCATTGACATGTACCTCCCGCTCGATGCAGACATAAAGGTCGAGCTCGGCCAGGAGGTAAGGGCCTGTGAGACGGTAATTGCTGAGCTGAACGGAAAATAATATGGAAGAAATCTTTATAATCATCCTTCTCATCCTGCTGAACGGCGTTTTCGCCATGTCGGAACTCGCCATCATCTCAGCCAGGAAATCAAGTCTTCAGGCCGATGCCAACAAGGGCAGCAAGGCTGCCGGGACGGCCCTGAAACTCTCGCAGGACCCGGACAGGTTCCTCTCGGCGGTGCAGGTAGGCATCACGCTGATAGGCATCCTTACCGGTATCTTTTCAGGCAACAAGATAGCCGCGGAGTTCTCCGCCCTGCTGCAGAATGCCGGAATGCCTGCTGCGGGGGCTTCGGCCCTGGCGCAGACGATAATCGTGGTCTTAGTGATGTTCCTGACCCTGATTTTCGGCGAACTGGTGCCTAAAAGAATGGCTATGAGCGCCCCGGAGAAGGTGTCCAAGATAGTGGCCGGGCCGATGAAGTTCATTTCGCTCGTCGCCGCACCTTTCGTATGGCTGCTCGCAAAGACCACATCCCTGGTGGTCAGGATACTGGGAATAAAATACCAGGAGACGAAGGTGACCGAGGAGGAAATCAAGTCCATCATCCAGGAAGGCACCGACGAAGGGGAGGTTTCCCCGGTGGAGCAGGATCTCGTGGAGAGGGTCTTCGCCCTCGGGGACCTGAAGGTCAGTACGATAATGACCCTGAGAGCGGATATCGTATGGCTGAGCACAGGGATGTCCGAGAAGGAAATAAGGGAGACCATCGAGGGGGCTATCTTCGAGGAGTATCCTGTAGTGGAGGATGACCTCGACCACGTGGTAGGGGTCCTTTCCCTGAAGGAATACGTGCTGAATATCGGCTCGCCGGAGGCTTTCGACCTCAGGAAAATGATGAAGGAGCCCGTGTATTTCCACGAGAACATGAATGTCTACACCGTTCTCGAGCAGATGAAGGAGAAGAAGATAAGCCGCGCCCTCGTGTGCGACGAATTCGGCTCCTGCTCCGGCATCATCACCCTGAAGGACATAATGGAGGCGCTTGTGGGCAATATCAACGACGACCATGAGGAGCCGGACATCGTGGCAAGAGGGGACAATGACGGCTGGCTTGTGGACGGGATGTGCCCGATGTACGATTTCCTGAGGCATTTCGACGTGGAGGATTCCATGGAGGATTTCGAATACACTACCGTGGCCGGACTCATCCTCGACGAACTCGACCACATGCCTGTGCCTGGAGAGAAGGTGACCTGGGGCGATTTCCAGTTCGAAGTCGTGGATATGGACGGGGCGAGAATCGACAAGGTGATAGTAAAGAAGACAGTTCAGGAAGGTTCGGAGGAAGAGGCGGCAGAGCGGCAGTCCGACGTCAGGTCCTGACACGCACTGCGCAGGCTTGTCACCCCTGTTCGCTTTCTTCTATCAGTTCCAGGAGCCTGTCTATGGCTTCCGATTCCGGGACGTGTTTCAGCACCGGAGTCTTTTTCCTGTAGATGGTGACCCTGCGGTTTCCTTCGCCTACATATCCCCAGTCCGCATCTGCCATTTCACCCGGGCCGTTCACTATGCAGCCCATCACGGCTATGACCATACCTTTCAAGTGCGCCGTCCTGCGCTTCACTTCCTCGAATGTTTCCTCAAGGTTGTACATGGTCCGTCCGCAACCAGGGCAGGCCACATATTCGGGACGGTAGAACTTCCTGCGCGTCGCCTGGAGGAGTTCGTCCGCGAAGTATTCCGCATCCCGGCTTCCGTCCAAAACGACGGTTTCCCCGTTTGCCCCGATGTAGCTTCCATGCAGTTCCACATCGTCTATCTTTCTGTCCAAAAGCATCTTGCCGAAATCGCAGGCCATATCTAACATGAATCTTTCACGCGACGGCGCATGGTAGGTCGCGACGGCTTTCTTCCCGCGAATTTCGACCGCGGACATCGACGAGTGCAGTTTCCCGTCATATCTGTCGGCAAGGTAGCGTGCCACTGGTATCTCGTTTGCCGGAGCCTCTGTCAGCGAGACCCTTACGGTGTCGCCGATTCCCTCCGAAAGCAGGGCGGAGATGCCTGCGGCCGATTTTATCCTCCCCGAATCCCCGTTGCCGGCTTCTGTCACCCCGAGGTGCAGCGGAAAGACTGTGCCTTTCTCCTCCATGGCTTTGGCTAAAAGACGGTATGCCTCGACCATTACGATGGTATTGCTTGCTTTCAGCGAGACCACGACATTGTAGAACCCGTTCGCCGTACAGAGATCTATCCACTCCATAGCGGCCTCTTTCATCGCTTCGGGCGTGTTCCCGTACAGGTTCGTGATTCTTTCCCCGAGAGAGCCGTGGTTCAGCCCGATTCTGATGGCCGTACCGTGTACCCTGCACACTGACACCAACCTGGAGAAGTGTTCGCAGGCTTTTGCATGGTCGCGATGGAAATTTCCGGGATTGATGCGTACTTTCTCGACTGTCGCGGCAGCAGCGACAGCTGTTTCGGGAGAAAAATGTATGTCGGCGACCAGGGGAGTTTCTATCCCCCTCTCCCTGAGACGGCGTCTGATTTCCGCAAGTGCCTTTACGTCATTTACCGAAGGCGCCGTAAGCCTTATCATTTCCGCCCCCGCTTCATAAAGCCCGATACACTGCGCCACCGAAGCCTCTATGTCGGAGGTGCGGGTGTTGCACATGGTCTGCACAAGGATCGGATTCCCTCCTCCGACAGCCCTGTTCCCGATTTTCACTTCCAAGGTTTTCATTCTTCCCCCTCTTTTTCCGTCGGTACGGCTTCCTGTATGCTCTTTATCAGCCCGAGGTGTTCCCTGGCCTCGCGCTTCAGTGCATGCTGGGTCTTTCCGACACGTTTCGTCAGCTGGAAATGCACTCCGACGGAAAAGACGAAATTCGCCGGATAGGCATATCTGTAGTAATACTGGCTGTAATAGTCCGGCTGGTAAAGCGAGCCGAAGGAATGCTTGTACATCGCCGTAAAATGTATCTCTATCGGGTCGAATACGAAAGCGAAGCCGAGGCCTCCCTTGATTCCGTAGTCGAGCCTGTTGTCCGTTTCGAGGAAGGAGTTCCTGATACTTTCCGGCACCGCGTCGCCGAAACGCGTGATGCTCAGCCTGTAGCCTCCGTAGATACCTATGTTGGCCATCATTTTCATTTTCCAGAAATCGAAATGGCAGTGCGCCATCACCGGGACTTCCACCACGTTCATCAATGCTCCCGTGGCCCCCTCCACAGTCGGAGTGTACCCCTCGTCGTCTTCATCGAACTGGTAGCCTTCCTGTCCGAAGAACAGGCCGGCCTGGATTCCGAAATACGGCATATATCCGAACATTTTCCCGTAACGGGTGAAAAGCACCCCGAAATTGTACGGGACGAAACGGAATTTCTGTTTCATGGTCGGATTCCAGCTGACCTGGCTCAGGCCCATGCCGTACTGCACCCCTATCATCATGTAGTCGTTGATGGGGATGTCCTTGTTGACGTCGAGGCTGTCCAGGTAGCTGTCGCTCAAGGAGTCAATGTCTATGTTTTCGATGTCGAGGGACAATGTGCTGTCGGTCGCTTCCACGACAGCGGAGCCCTCCTGCCCGTCGTCTTCAACGGTGAGCCCTTCCGGAAGCTGGGCGAGTCCCGGTACGGACGTCAGGCAGGCCAAAAGTGCCGGCGCGATAATATAATGCAATGCTTTCATACTGTCTTAACGGCATTATCTGAACAGTTCTCCCACGTCGATGCCCTGTTCGAGTTCGGTCATTTCCGGGATGTCTATGAACATGTCCCCGTTTTCGAGCCTGTAGAATTTTACTTTTTCCGGCTGCTTGTGTTCGAGGAGGTTCCCGGTGTCGACGAGGCCGTTCCTGTTTATGTCTTCGGTCAGCCTTATGGAGTATTTCCCCGCCGTGATGTACGGAAAGAGCAGGGTGGTGTCCGTGTCGACCGTGAACGAACGTATCGTCTGGTCGCGCTTCTCGTTCAGCATATCGACGATGTACTTGTTGTGCACGTTGCTCAGCGACAGGGTCAGCGAACTAAGCTTGTCGTCGTTCGGAAGCATCACCTTCACTTCCGAACTGTCGTTCAGGAAGCCGTTGATGTCCATGAACTTGCGGTGCGGGACTTTCAGGAAATATTCGTATCCCGGCAGGAGTTTCGATACGGGCCGTACCACGTATTTCCTGAGGTTCAGGCTGTCCTGCTCCACTGTGTAGGCGTCGGTGAATTCCTGCTGTTTCGGATTCAGGTACCGGAATTCGAGCGAGTCGAACGCGTCCTGCACGAGAGGATACTTGAATTCGAGGACGAAACCGTACTGTTCCACGTTTTCAGGCTTGGCGTCTATGGTGAAGACTGCCGTCGTGTCCTCTTTCTTTATGTCTTTCTGCGCACTCTTGGCCACGGCGACCTGGCGCGGCTTGGCAAGTTTCACCACTTCCAGTGTCGGGACGAGATTGCCCAGAGTGTCTGTCTTGTGGTAATTCACGTTCAGAAAGAGGGTGTCCGGCAGGGTGCGCGGGTCGTTCACCCAGATTTCGAGACTGTCCTGCTCGAGGTTGAACTGGGTGATGAGCTTTTCCTGCGGGATTCCTGTCATCCACATGGAATCTATCCTGGCATAAGGGGCCATAAAGGTGATGTATGCCGTCCTTTCTCCGAGGCGTTCCTTGTTGAGTATCATCTGTTTGGACGGGACTTCCTTGAACAGGTTCAGCTCATATTCCGTCTTTCTCGCCAGACAGGCCACGGTATCGGTCATCAGGTACTTTTTCAGTTCCGGAAGCGTGTCATTCACTTTCCGGGCAGGTCTTACAAGGGTGTCTATGAAAGCGACCTGCTCGTTGTCGGCTTCATAGATGTTGTTGTTGTTCATGTCCATTATGGCGTACATCCTGTAGACCGTATCCTGTATGTTCCTCAGGCAGAAATAGCCCCAGTCGTCGGTCTTTATGGCCGCATCCGGCCTGTGTTTGAAGATGGCGGAATCGGAATGGTCCTTGTACAGCATCACGGTCGCCCCCTTTACGGGCATGAGGGTGTTGCAGTCCTGTACGATTCCGGTCACCATCATCGAGTCTATGTGTTTTCCGGTCGAGAATACCATGGCATAGCCGGGGTACATGTTGCCTTCATTGTTGTCGGCAATGGCATTGGTCACGTCCAGGACGTAGGTCTTGTTGGAGTCGAGGTCCGATTCGAAGTAGATTATCACGCTCTTGTTCTTCATCCTGTATTTCGGCGACTTTTCCAAAGGAGGGGAGAGGAAGAGGTTCTGCATATCCTTTACGACCACGAACTCGTCGAAGGTCAGGGACAGCTGCGTCTTGTGTACCGGCACCATCGTATCTCCCGGAGCCGGCGAATATTTCACCAGTACCGGCGGAATGGTGTCTTTCGGCCCTCCGCTCGGCGGGGTGGTCGTGTTCGCGCAGGACGGCGAAAAGACCATAGCCCCGACTGCAGCGACCACCGCCGCCAGAATCCCGTATTGCGTCAGGAATTTTCCCGTCATTGTTTCTATCTTTCTTGTTTTCGACATTATTGACATCGGTTCTACGAATTTAATGGTGCTATAAATCGGTCCTGACCACACTCTGCACCCCTTCTATCTTGCCCAGCCTCTTTATCAGCCTTTCCAGGTCATCCTTGTCGTGAACATAGAGGTCGATGTACCCGTCGAACACCTCGTCTTCCGTGTTAAGGTACATCCTCCTCATATTGACGTTCATAACCAGCGATATATACCTCGAGATCTCGTTTATTATCCCTATCCTGTCGTATCCTTTCAGAGACAGCCTTACCAGGAACGACCGGTCTTCGCCCTGTTCCCACTGCGTCTTTACGATTCTGTCCCCGTGTTTTGCGGCAATGCCGTTCGCTACGCTGCAGGACTTCTTGTGTACGGTGATGGTCCCGTCCGAAGCGAGGAATCCCACTACGGGGTCGCCGGGGATAGGGTTGCAGCAGCTTGCTATGACATATTTGTGCGTTCCGTCGGTCTTGTCGTTGATGACATACCCGACGTCTTTCCTGTCCTTGCCCTTGAACCACGGGAACGACCATTTTCCCTGGCGGTCATCTTCTTTCCGGACCATCTGTTCGAGGTTTCCGAGCTTCAGGATGCCGGCTCCGATACGGAAAAACAGTTCGTCCCTGTCGCCTTCGAAAATTTCATAGCCGTCGAGGAGGCGGGCGATGACCTTGTCGTTCATTTTGATTCCGAGGGCCGAAAGCTGTTCTTCCAGCATGGTCCTGCCCACACGGATGCTCTCCTGGCGCTCGCCCTTGAAATAGTCTACCACGATGTTCTTGGCCTTGCGGGTCACGAGGAACTGGAGCCACGCGCGTTTCGGCTTCTCGTTCTCGGCAGTGATGATTTCGACCTGGTCACCGGATTTAAGCACGTATGAAAGCGGGACGAGCTTCATATTGACCTTGGCCGCTATGGCCTTGTTGCCTATCTGCGTGTGAATAAGGTAGGCGAAATCGAGGGCTGTGGCCCCTTTCTGGATGCTTTTCTGTTCTCCCTTCGGCGTGAAGACGAGTATGTCGGTAGTGGTCAGGTCGTTATGGATGATGTCTAAAAGTTCGAGGGCGTTCACGTCGGGGTTTACGATGATTTCCTTGACCTTGCTTATCCATTTGTCCATCTCGCTCTCGTTCTCGCTCACGAAACCGTCCTTCTTGTAGGCCCAGTGCGCCGCGATTCCTTTCTCCGCTATGTCGTTCATCCTCTGCGTCCTGATCTGCACCTCTATCCAGATGCCGGAATGGCTCATTACGGTGCAGTGCAGGGCTTCGTAACCGTTGTTCTTTGGATGTTTCACCCAGTCGCGTATCCTGTCGCTCTTGTATTTGTAGATGCCCGTAATGATGGAAAACACGTGGTAGCACTGATCCCTTTCGGTGTCCTTGGTGCAGCCTGCCCCCGGGTTGAAGATGATACGGACGGCATACAGGTCATAGATCTGTTCGAAAGTGATTCCCTTGGTCACGATCTTGTGCCATATCGAATAGGGGGTCTTGACCCTTTTCTTTATTTCGAAATCGAACCCGGCCTTTTTCAGTGCCTCTTCTATGGGTCTGATGAAGTCGTCTATTTCCTTTTCCTTGTCCGAAATATTCCTGTTGATTTTTTCCGTGATTTCGTTGAAGGCTTCAGGCTCTTTGTACCTCAGCCAGATGTCTTCCATTTCCGACTTGACTTCATAGAGACCGAGCCTGTGGGCAAGGGGGATGAAGATGAACATCGTCTCGGAGAGGATCTTGTCCCTTTTGTACTCCGGCATGAATTCGATGGTGCGGCAGTTGTGGAGCCTGTCGGCCAGTTTGATCAGTACGACACGGACGTCATCGTTGAGCGTCAGGAGGATACGCTTGAAATTCTCTGCCTGTATGCTCTTTTTCTCGGCCTTGTCCTCATTGTCGAGGACGGTCTTGATCTTGGTCAGGCCGTCCACGAGCGAGGCTATCTTTTCCCCGAACAGGTTCGATATGTCCTCGACAGTGTACTCGGTATCTTCCACGACATCGTGCAGCAGGGCGGCGGCTATGGACTTGTAGCCGAGCCCGATATTGCTCACCACGATTTTCGCGACCGCTATGGGATGGAGGATATACGGCTCCCCTGAGCGCCTCCTCACCCCCTTGTGTGCCTCATTGGCGAAGTCGAATGCTTTCTGCACCACATCCAGTTCTTTCTGGTTGGCGCATCTCTTCCTCGCCGCCTCCTTGAGGTCTGCATAGTCGCGGGCGATGATGTCGAAGTCTTCTTTTGTAAATTCCGATACAGGCATATTTATGTTATGTTATAATTGTCCACGTGCTGGTAGGCGTAGGAGAGTTCGGCCCCGAACAGGATTATGAACCATCCTATGTTCATCCAGACCATAAAGAGCGGGATGGCCGCCACGGCTCCGTAGACCATATTAAGTCTTGTGACGAACAGCTGTGTCTCCAGGTACAGGTACTGCAGGACGGTAAAGGCGAAAGCCGAAACCGATGCGGCACGCAATGCGCTGGAGTATATGACTTTGTGGTTCGGGATGAATTTGTACATCGCCGAAAACGTCAGTGTGGCCACCGCATAGAAGAGCACCCAGGCGGCAAGCGAGGCGAGGGATTCGAAATAGGCTATGTCGAGTCCTATGCCCTTGAGCATATTGCTGTAAACCATCGAGCCGGAGAAGAACAGCAGTATCACGAACGGAGAAATCATAAGAATCGTCACGTAGAACGAGATTCTCTTGAAGATGTTCCGCGATTTGCGGACTCTCCAGACGTTGTTGAAGACCCTTTCCACTGAAATCATCATCCAGAACACGAGCCAGACGAAGACAAGGGCGCTCACAAGGCCCATCGAGCTGGATTTCGCAGTCGCTATGATGTTGTTCGCAAAACCGAGGACCATATTTATGGTTTCCTGTGAATTGACGAAATATGAATAGAGGAGGGTTTCGAGCTTGTCCGCCAGCCCGAGTCCGTCGGTAATGGCGAACACTATGGCAATGAACGGGACGACGGCCATCGTCCCGAAGAAACTCAGGGCAGTGGCCTGGAAGCCGATTCTCTCTGCAGAGAATGTCTTGATTGTAATGATCAGGACTTTCAGGTACTTGATGGAGCGGGCCTTGGCACGTGAAAAGCTTTCGATATCCAGATTCCAGATATCTTCGGTAAGAAACCGTTTCAGGCGGCCTGCTATGTATTTCGGACTTTTCATCTGCCGTTTTTCCCTTGCGTATCGTTTCCTAAAACAGTGTAAGCTGGACCGGCTTTTCTTCCGGATGCGAAGGCGTGCCGGACTCCGGGGCCTGCAGGAGGTCGCCGGCGATGATTTTCCTGAATTCTTCTTCGCCGATGACTGGTATCCCGAGTTTTTCCGCCTTTTTCATCTTCTCCGGACCGGGTTTTTCTCCGGCCAGCAGCCAGGTGGTACGGTTGCTCAGAGAAGAACTGTTCTTGCCGCCGTTCTGTTCTATAAGTTCTTTTATCTCATCTCGGGAAACACTGAAGTTACCGCTTATAACAATGATGTTACCCGCTAATGCCGCCGATTTCGGACCCGTATTTTCATCCATGGAGAACTTCAGGCCGGCCTGTCTGAGGCGCTTTATTTCTTCCAAGTGTTCGGGGCGGGAAAAATAGTCGAGAATGCTGTCCGCTATCACATCTCCGATATCATCTACGGACAGGAGCGTCTGCCTGTCGGCTGCCGCCAGAGCATCGATGTTCCTGAAATGTCCTGCAAGCGATTTCGCCGTCGTTTCCCCGACATACCTGATGCCGAGAGCGAACAGGACGTGGTCGAAGCCGGTTTTCCTGGATGCTTCCAGACTGTCGAGCAGGCGCCGGGCCGACCGTTCTTTCCACCCGTCGAGCTGCAGGAGCTTTTCCATGGTCAGGGAATAGAAATCCGACGGCCTGCGGACGAAACCGAGATTGTACAGCTGTTCGATGGTGGCGTCTCCTGCGAGTACATTCATAGCTTTCCTGCTGATGAAGTGCACGAGCTTGCCTTTTATCTGGGTAGGGCAGCCGTCGGTGTTCGGACAGAAGAATTTTGCCTCCCCTTCGTCCCTCACGAGTTCCGTCCCGCAGTCCGGGCATCTGTCCGGGAAGACCGGCACAGCCGCCCCCGGCATTCTTTTCTCTGTTTCCACC
>CASFLY010000155.1 GCA_949295645.1 uncultured Bacteroidales bacterium
ACATCATAGATAAGACATTTTTCAAATTACAATAGCGAAAATACAAATATTATTTCATTCGGCAATAAATTGATTGATATTATTTTGCGGAACTTTGTACACAATTCAAAACACATTTCTCACCATGTGTATACGATAAAGTTTACAAACCAGATACCAGGCACGTTCTCTATCTTGCATATGGCTCCCTGCAACATATTCTTCGCCCCTTTCTGTATTTGCATTTAACAATTTATATTGTTGCTATTTTGTTACTCAAACAACAATGTAAAATCATATATCGCTTACAATAAGCTAATTATATTTAGTCTTTATCTTGAAGGGAAAAAAACTTTGCTTTTACTATCGATAGCCTCCTTCTCGGTCATTTCCTGCGGGAAAGACAGCGGGACACCGGACGCAGGCACAGACGGAGGTCAGAAAGCCGTTCCTCAGGTTATGCAGGAGTTGTGGGAGACTTCGGCTGCCGATACGGACCTGACGGAAAGGAAAGCCGTGTTCGACGGGCTCCAGGACTATGCCGATGCCTGCTCGGACCTGACTTTCAAAAGCTATCTCGAAGCCGATGACAGACTGGCGTCATCGCTTGAAGACGCCACTGAAATCCTCGGATGC
This sequence comes from uncultured Bacteroidales bacterium, assembly GCA_949295645.1. Taxonomy (GTDB): domain Bacteria; phylum Bacteroidota; class Bacteroidia; order Bacteroidales; family UBA932; genus Cryptobacteroides. The sequence continues at coordinate 616 of CASFLY010000155.1, forward strand.
TACGATGCCGCATTCCAGAGGGTGCTCGACGGGATCAGGAACGAAACCCCGGCACAGGGAGAAGTGCACATCTGGATGCTTTACAATATGGGGTATGTCATCAAGACCCCCTCGGGCTGCTTTGCGATAGACATTTACCACAGGCGCGGAGCGGAACTGGCCCCCTGCCTCGACTTCTACGCCTCCACCCATGTCCATCAGGACCACAGGTGCGACGCCCTTGCCGATGCCATGACTGAAGCCGGGAAACCGGTGCTGAGCAACTATCTGTCCTCGGACAGCAAATGGACTTCCACCGTGGACAAGGACTGGGAAATCGGGAATTTTAGGATACACTCCTTCATCACCGACCACAACAACGGCAGTTCCAATGTCCCGGTAACCGTCTATCAGATCACCTGCGGCGAAGACACCGGGAACTTTGTCCTGCTGCACTCGGGCGATTCGAACTTCAAGGCAAAAGACTTCGTCGTGACGGAGGATATCGACGTCTACATCCCGCGCTATGCGCCTAACGCCCTTACCGAAAACAATGTCATAGGCAAGGTCTTCTCCCCGGGCTATGTCCTCCTTTCTCACATCCTGGAACTCTCGCACGCCGACCCGTCGGAATCCCGCTGGACTTTGGAGCAGGGTCTCGAAAGGGCGTCTCTGCTCGACTGCGACAGGACCTGGATGCCGTTCTGGGGAGAAAAACTGGTATGGAAAGACGGGAATCTGCAATAATTCGCGGTTACGGGCTTGAAAAATCTGAAACAGTTCCTAAATTTGCATTTCGGAAAAAACTACTGGTATTGATATGAAACTCAGAAACACTATTTTGATTGTGCTGGCGGCCGTTGCCGTTGCCGGCTGCAATATTTCAGACAAGAATGACGGAAATCTGTCAAGGGCTGAAATCCTCAGGGAAAAGATACTCTCCACGGACACCTCTACTGTTCTGGTGGTAGCGCACCGCGGAGACTGGAGATACGCTCCGGAAAACTCGATAGCAGCCATCGAGCACTCGATCGCTACCGGTGTGGACGTAGTGGAAATAGACCTGCAGATGACAAAGGACAGCGTCCTGATTCTGATGCACGACTCCAGACTGGAAAGGACCACCACCGGAAGCGGAAGGGTGAGCGACTGGACCATCGATTCCATACGTACCCTGAGGCTGAAAAACGGGGCCGGGATACACACGAAACATACGGTTCCTACCCTTGAAGAGGCCATGCTGGCCGCAAAAGGGAAAGTCCTGGTGAATCTCGACAAGGCAGACAGGTACTTCGGCCCGGTAATGTCCGTCCTGGAAAAGACGGGAACGACAAAACAGGTCATTATGAAAGGAGGCAGGCCTGCGGGAGAGGTTCTCGACTTCTACGGCAAATATTTAGACGAGGTGATATATATGCCTATAGTAGGACTCGACAGAGCCGATGCGGAAGAGGTGATGCACGGATACATCGAGAATCTGAAACCTGCTGCATACGAAATGACATACTCCCGTGCGGAAGACGCCGCAATGCCGCTGAAAATGCGCAAGGAACTTCAGGGAAAGGCCCTTATCTGGTACAATACGCTTTGGGACACCATCAGCGGCGGTCACGATGACGACCTCGCCCTCGAAGACCCGGATGCCGCATACGGCTATCTCATCGACACACTCGGCGCACGTATTATCCAGACCGACAGGGCGGAATACCTTCTTTCCTACCTCCGTTCCCGCGGCCTTCACGACTGACGACAGGAAAATATCCTGAGCCACAACAATATAAATTCGTAGGACCGACATTATCTTATGCACTTTCTGAAGACACTCTCTGCGACAGTTGCCCTTGCGGCAGCGGCGACGGCATCTGCACAGACATCCGGCCGGATGGAAGCATTCCTTTCCGATTCGCTCGATCACACGGAAGAACTGTTGGAACAGCTTGAAAACCTTCCCAACATAGAAGTTGGCAAAGGCGTGACCTTCCGTCCGAAAAACGACTCGTATGAAATGACCATCCGGTTCAGGATGCAGAATATGCTCGGCCTGCAATTCAACGACAAAATCGGGCTGACGGAAACTGAAGCCCGGATAAAAAGGCTCAGACTACGTTTCGACGGCTACATATTTTCACCGGAATTCATCTATTCCATACAGCTCGGATTTTCGGACTACGATGCGGAATTCAGGCCTAACGGCAATGCCAACATCATCCGCGACGCCATAGTCTACTACCGCCCCAACCCGGACTGGAACCTCGGTTTCGGACAGACAAAACTGAAAACCAACAGGGCCAGAATCAACTCCTCGAGCGCACTGCAGTTCGTGGACCGCAGCATAGTCAACAGCGAATTCGGAGGAGACCGCGATTTC
>CASFLY010000156.1 GCA_949295645.1 uncultured Bacteroidales bacterium
CAGGAGCAGGCCGTCGTACTCTCCAGCAGGGGTGAAGGCGGCGAAATTCATAAGGGTCACCGGCACGGCTATGTAAAGGATGGCCGTGTACAGGTTGGCGAATTTCCCGAAATCGGTCTTGTCCTTGACATACAGGGAGTTGATCATCACAACGAATATCGGCACAAGCGACAGTACGACGAGCCTTCCGGGAAAACCGAAACCCTTGTAAAGATAGGTCAGGACGAACAGGACGACGGCGGCAAGAATGGTCAGTATCTGCGAAAACCGGTACTCCCCGCGCATGGTCATACGGAAAAACTCCAGCATCATAAAGGCCATCAGCACTATCATAAGGGCCCCGAAACAATATTTGTTCAGAAGAAGGGCAATGATGACCGCCGCGACGAAACCGATACCGGTCAATGTCCTCAGAATCAGATTTTTCATAGCATCGGCACGTTAGAATTCGGGGCTGGTGTTCGCCCGCGGGCCGAAAATCCTCTCCATGTCATCGGCGAAGATCACTTCCTTTTCAAGAAGCAGGCCGGCAAGTTCGAGGAACTTGTCCTTGTTTTTCATAAGGATATCGTATGTACGGTCATGTATCCTGTTTATCAGGGACTTCACCTCTTCGTCTATCAGTTCGGCAGTCTTCTCGCTGTACGGCTTGCTGAGCTCGTAACCCCGAGAACCGGTCGAGTCGTAATAGGACACCGTACCGACCTTCTCGCTCATTCCGTAGTAGACCACCATGGCGTATGCCGACTTGGTAAGCCGCTCGAGATCGTTCAGTGCGCCCGTGGACGGCTGCCCGTTCACTATCTCCTCGGCCACACGGCCGCCTATCAGCGAACACATCTGGTCTATCATCTGCTCCCTGGTCTCGAGTTGCCTTTCTTCAGGCAGATACCAGGCGGCTCCCAGAGCCTGTCCCCTCGGCACTATCGTCACCTTGAACAGCGGATTGGCGTTCGGAAGAAGCCAGCTCACGGTGGCATGTCCGGCCTCGTGATGGGCGATGGACTTCTTTTCCTCCGGAGTGATGATCTTGTTCTTCCTCTCCAGCCCGCCGATGATCCTGTCGACGGAATCCAGGAAATCCTGCCTGTCTATCTCGGGCTTGTTTCTGCGGGCAGCCGTCAGGGCAGCTTCATTGCAGACATTCGCGATGTCCGCGCCTGAAAAGCCCGGAGTATGCTTTGCCAGGAACTCCACATCGAAATCCGGGGAAAGCTTCAGCCCCTTCAGGTGCACCTTGAATATCTCCTCCCTTTCCTTCAGATCGGGAAGGTCGACATGAATCTGCCGGTCGAACCGGCCGGCACGGAGCAGCGCCTTGTCGAGGATGTCGGCCCTGTTGGTCGCAGCGAGGATGATGACCCCGGAATTCGAATCGAATCCGTCCATCTCCGTAAGCAGCTGGTTCAGGGTGTTTTCCCTCTCGTCATTCGAAGAAAAGCCCACATTCTTGCTTCTGGCACGGCCTACGGCATCTATTTCGTCGATAAACACGATGCACGGGGCCTTTTCCTTTGCCTGGCGGAACAGATCCCTCACCCTCGAGGCCCCCACTCCCACGAACATCTCCACGAAATCCGAACCCGAAATCGAAAAGAACGGCACGTCAGCCTCGCCGGCCACGGCCTTTGCAAGCAGGGTCTTTCCGGTTCCCGGAGGGCCTACCAGCAGGGCGCCCTTCGGAATCTTGCCTCCGAGGGCCGTATATTTTTTAGGGTTCTTCAGGAAGTCCACTATCTCCATCACTTCCTCCTTGGCGCCGTACAGCCCTGCCACATCCTTGAAGGTCACCTTCATATTGCCTTTCTCGGCCAGTTTCCCGGTGGATTTGCCCACATTGAAAAAGCCTCCCGGGCCGCTCGGGCCCATGTTCCTGTTGATGCCCCTGAACATGAACACCCACATGAGGATGAGCAGCAGAGGGAAGAGTATCCATTCGAGGACTGAGCCCCATACCTTGTTGTTGTTCTCCATCACCACCTTGAAGCGTTCGCTTTCCGGAAGGGCGGCATTCAGCTCTTCGAAAGTTTCCTCCGGATTGAAGCTGGCGGAGACCAGAAACACGAAATGCGGGGACTTGGACGGGATATTCCCCCCGAAACTGTCGGCATATTTTTCCAACCTGTCGGGACGGATCGTCACCCGGCCCTCGAAATCGTTCCTGATGAACGTTATCTGCTTGACATCCCCGGCCTTTATCTGCTCCTTGACGTCTTCCCACTCTATCTTCTGAGGATTCGCGCCTCCCTGGTTGAAAAACATCCACACTATCGCAAATAGCAGGATCAGGTAGATCCAGGAAAAGTTGAACCGTATATTCACTGTCTTTCGCGGGTCCTTTCCCTGACCCGGATTACTGTTCGGATTGTCGTTCATTGTCTGTAAGTTGTTCAAGATTCGTCACGGCTTCTAAAACACGCATCTCTGCGCATCGGACCACAGGTCTTCAAGCCGGTAAAATTCACGGTACTGCGTCTGGAACACATGGACCACGATGTCGCCGTAGTCGAGGATGATCCAGAAAGAATTCTCCTTTCCCTGGGAGCGGAGCACCTTCCTGCCGCATTTTTCAATCATCCGCTCCTCCACATTGTCAGCTATGGCGTCGACATTCGTGGTGGAATCCGCGTTGCACACGATAAAATAATCGGAAATCGCCGTACCTATGCTCCTGAGATCGAGAGAAACGATGTCCTGTCCTTTCTTTTCCGACATCGCATCGGCGATTACCCTGATTTCCTTGTTCTCCATTTATTTTTTAGCTTAATATTTTTTAACTTGCGAAGTTATTAAAAATTTTCGGACGTCCATATATGAAATTACCGTGCCATGGATAAAAAGTTCGTGACAAAGTGGTACAAAACGACGGATTCCACTAATAATGAGATGCTAAGGCAGGCCGAAAGCCTTGACAATATGACAGTTTTCGCTGCGGAATACCAGACGGCAGGCCGCGGCCAGCGGGGGAACAGCTGGAAGGCTGATGCCGGGAAAAACCTGACATTCAGCGTTTTCCTGAGATTCGCCACAGAGGCTGGCGGCGACGGAGACTGTTGTCCGCCGATAGATGCTGCACGTCAGTTCGGGATTTCCGAAATAGCGGCCATCGCCCAGTGCCGCTTCCTCGGGCGCCACGGCATCTCCGCCAGGATAAAGTGGCCGAACGACATCTATGCGGGAGACGGGAAAATCTCAGGCATGCTCGTGGAAAACACCCTCTCGGGACATTCTGTCCGCACTTCCGTAATCGGCATCGGCCTGAACGTCAATCAGACGGAGTTTCCCGCTTCGCTCCCGAACCCGGTCTCGATGACCCTGCTTACCGGACGGCACTACAGTCTCCCCTCCCTCCTCGAAGACTTCCTGTCCGAACTTGCGGCCTGCCTGGACCTTCTCCGGACGCCTGCAGCAGACCTGAATGACCTGTACGAAAAATACATGTACCGTCTCGGCATCCCGTCCCGCTTCATCGACCTGTCTTCGCGTCCGGCCTGGCTTCCCGCTGATCCGGTCTTCGCCGGTGAAGACATACCCTCCTTTTCAGGCATTATCCGCGGCATCACCCCCGAAGGCAGGCTCCTGCTCGAACTGCACGACGGTTCCGTCCGCAGCTTCGCCTTCAAGGAAATAGCGTATGTGATTCCGTAATAAGGGAATAGCGTATATGATTCCGTAATGCGGCATCAGTCGCGCCTGAAAATGTCGCGCGTGTAGACACGGTCGCGGACATCGTCCAAAACAGGATCGTAGCGGTTCGCGATGATGCACTTAGACCTCGACTTGAACTCCTCGAGGTCGTTCACCACCTCGCTCCCGAAAAACGTCGTCCCGTCCTCGAGCGTCGGTTCGTAGACTATCACCGTAGCCCCTTTCGCCTTTATCCTCTTCATCACCCCCTGGATGGAGCTCTGGCGGAAATTGTCCGAATTGGACTTCATGGTCAGCCTGTACACGCCCACGACGACGTCCTTCTCCTTTGTCCTGCTCCACACGCTGCTCGCCGTATAGTACCCTGCCTTTTCCAGGACCCTGTCGGCGATGAAATCCTTCCTCGTCCTGTTGCTCTGGACTATGGCCTCGATGAGGTTTTCAGGGACATCCCGGTAGTTGGCCAGCAGCTGCTTGGCATCCTTGGGAAGGCAATAGCCGCCGTATCCGAAAGACGGGTTGTTGTAGTGGTCTCCGATTCTCGGATCCAGGCAGACGCCCTCGATTATCGGTCTCGTGTCCAGGCCTTTCAGCTCGGCATACGTGTCCAGTTCGTTGAAATAGGACACCCTCAGGGCCAGATAGGTGTTGGCAAAGAGCTTTACCGCCTCCGCCTCTTTCAGATCCATGAAAAGAGTACGGACATCCTTTTTCACCGCACCCTCTAAAAGCAGGGAGGCGAACCTGCGGGCGGCATCCTCTATCCCGTCCCAGCGCACGTCCCGTACGGCAGCGTCCCCGTCCTCCGCAGAAAAGCCCTGTTTCGGATAGCCGACTATGATGCGGGTAGGATAAAGATTGTCATACAGGGCCTTGCTTTCGCGAAGGAACTCCGGCGAAAAGAGCAGGCGGAACTTCTTTCCTTTCAGGGACGGGTCGGTCCTGAACTTTTCCGCATACTTCACGTAAAGGCTGCGGCAGTACCCTACCGGGATCGTACTCTTTATGACCATTACGGCATCCGGATTCACGGACAGCACCAGATCGATGACCTCCTCCACATGGCTCGTGTCGAAAAAATCCAGTTTCGGGTCATAGTTCGTCGGGGCGGCTATTATCACCCAGCCGGCATCCCGGTACGCCCCGGCCCCGTCGAGGGTGGCGGTCAGGTCGAGCCGCCTGTGGGCCAGGTATTCCTCGATGCAGTCATCCTGTATCGGAGACTTTCCCGCATTTATCGTCTCCACCTTTTCAGGCAGGACATCCACTGCGGTCACACTGTTGTGCTGGGAAAGGAGTATCGCCATGGACATCCCGACGTATCCGGTTCCCGCTATCGCTATCTTCTCGTTCATAATTCTGTTGTTTTTCTGACATTAACGGGACCGGGCCCTCTTATCATCTTCGGGTTCCGCGGCAGCTGAAGCGGCAGCTGAAAGCGCTTCCTGCCCGTAGAAATCCCTGTACCACTCTGCAAATTTCCTGAGGCCCGTCCGCAAATCCGTCCGCGGCACGAAGCCGAAATCGCGCTCCAGCCCGCCCGTATCGGCATACGTGACGGCCACATCCCCGGGCTGCATCGGCACCATCTCGGTATGAGAGGCGAAATCGAAATCCCCGGGCAGGACAGAAGCCCTCACCAACTCCTCCTGAAGTATCCGCACGAAATCCAGGAGGTTCACCGGAGAGCCGTTGCCTATATTGTATATCCTGTACGGAGGCACCGGCAGCCCGTCCTCTCCGGCTGAACGCTGCGGCGGGGACTTCATCACGAGGCGGACGCCCTCCACTATGTCGTCGATGTAGGTAAAGTCGCGGCGGCAGTTCCCGTAGTTGTAAATCTTTATCTTCCCGCCTTTAAGGAGCTTGTCGGTGAAGCCGAAATATGCCATGTCGGGACGTCCTGCCGGGCCGTACACGGTAAAGAAACGCAGTCCCGTGGAGGGTATGTCGTACAGTTTCGAATAGGCGTGGGCCATCAGTTCGTTGCTTTTCTTGGTGGCGGCATAGAGGGAGACGGGGCTGTCCGTCCTGTCGTCGGTCGAATACGGAATCCGGGCATTCGAGCCGTAGACAGACGAACTGGAAGCATAGACAAGATGCCTTACCCCCGGTCTGCCTCCGTCGTATGAGTGGCGGCAGGCCTCGAGGATGTTGTAGAAGCCGATGATGTTCGAGCCGATATAGGCGTCAGGGTCAGTGATGCTGTAGCGGACTCCGGCCTGGGCAGCCAGGTTCACTACTATGTCGGGCGCGAAATCGCGGAAAAGCCCCTCGACCATCCCCTTGTCCGAGATGTCCCCCTTTATGAACCGCCATCTGTTCCCCGGGCCCCCGAGGGCGGCCGCCGAATCTATCAGGCCGAGCCTGTACTTCTTGACGGCCGGGTCGTAATAATCGTTCAGGCTGTCGACCCCCGTAATGTCGGCATCCTCCTCCTTTTCGAGCAAAGTCAGTATCAGATTCGCGCCGATAAAGCCGGCTGCGCCTGTAACAAGGATTTTCATCTGAATGTCTTTTTATTATTTCCCGTATATGAAAGCCTGACGGTCAGGCCGAAACAGTCGGTGTACAATTCCCCGACATCGCCGTAGATTCCGGCGGACACCGCAACGGGAATCCTGGCGGAAAAACGCGGGAAATCCACCTCCAAGGCGAGCGAAAGCTGTTCCGGAACCGAATCGAAGAGACCGATTCTCTGGGTGTACTGGCCGAAATTCCTGGACCAGGTGGCCTTGAAACGGTAAGGGATCTTCCTGGCGAGGCTGCCGGCGATTCCGATATGGTGGGCGACTACCCTGTTGTTGCACACACCGTAGACGAGCCCGTCGGCACCGGCAGGCATCGGTGTAAACAGGGGCAGTCCTATCGTCCTGCCGAAAGCGGTCCATCCGGACTTGTATTCGCCGTTGTTGAAATAGTTGTCGCGGCCTCCTATGATGTAGAATTTCTTGTCGGGATCCCTCTCGAGTTCGTCCGGCTTGGCAGGCCTGTCGTGGCGCGTCCCCGACTGCCATTTCGTGTACACGAACTCATAAAGGATATCGCTCACCCAGCGGTTTTTGTCCCGGAAGGAAAGGCACAGGGTGTTCACCCCGTCCGGAAAATTCTGCATTCCCATTCCCGAACCGTCGTCGAAAGGGATGTCATGCGCGAAAGTCAGGGTAAAGCTGTCCGCCATCCAGTCCACCTGGATGAGTTCCCGGCCGCGGTGGTCTCCGAGCGCATTCACACGGTCGCTTGCCGTGGCATCGCTTCCCCCGCTCATCCCGCAGACTATCCTGAGATAGTCCTTGAACGAATGCGGCTGCCGGCCCGTGTCCGGCGCAGTACCGCCCCAGAGCGACCACTGTTCGAGGCCGAGTTTCAGATACACCCTTTTGTGCAGGCGGATTTTCGCATAGAGCGACTTGTTGTGCAGCAAGGCGTTGTCGACGTACCTGTCGTCTATGGTCATGCAGTCCGCATAGTTGGCTTTAAGGGCGAGAATCCCTTTTGTGCCCGGGATTTCCGTCCATTCCACCTGGAAGTTATAGCCAGGGACATTCCGGGCATTGCCCGACCAGACGATGTTCCCTCCGGTCAGCGACAGGCCTCCGTAGTCTGCCGAGCGGTCGATCATACCGATGTCGAGCCTGAGCATCTTCCAGCCGATGCCGGCATAGAGCTCTTCGGCATTCCCGCTCCAGCCCGGGGAAGCCTTCGGCAGGGGCGAAGCCTCGTATCCCTTCACAAGGGGGGCCGAATAGACATCCGACAGGCCTTTCGGGACGGCATAGCCGGTGAGTTTCACTCCGGCATGGAGCTCTATGCCGGACTTCATGGCGTACCTGAAATCGGTATCGGCCACGATGAAACCTCCGTGCGTATTCGGGAAAATGCCGTTTTTGCCAGTGACGGCCCAGAACGGCAGGGATTTCCCCGTCGCCCCTGTCCCGTACAGGGAGATGTCCCAGCCGGCCTCGATACTCTGACCGGAAGCCGGCGCAGAGCACAGGGCCGCAGCGAGTACGGCCGCAGCCGGGATACAGGCGCAGCGCAAAGCCTTGCTGATATTTCCTGTCAGAATCATTTACATAAAATTATCAGTCAGTTGCACCATCGGCCCGACGAATCCGCACCGGCCCTTGCCGGTAAATCCGCCGGACTCATCTCACGAAATGCCTATCGGGTCGGAGAATGACACCATATCTTCCATGTCGACCTGCTCAGGATACAGGATGATGAAATTCGCTATCGAGGCATTCCTGTCGAGACACTGCGGGATCCTTTCGAGAGACGGGTCGTAGGAAACGGAGCCGCCTCTGGAACTCACCACCACAAGGACATCCTCGGCATCCATTTTCAGGGACATCTCCTCCTGGAGGGAGAACCTTTCCCTTGCCTCGAACACGGAAGAGGACTCCGTGCCCCAGTGATGGCAGGCGGAGCGCAGATGGCCTATGGTCTCCTTCTCGGAAACGAAGCGGACCTTGCTGCCAAGCTGCCCGGCCATCCTGCATATATGGGTGGTCCATTTCTTGAAACCGGCCTCATACTCGGCACGCGGCGGCACCAGCACCACCAGGTCGTGGACGGTATTGACCGGGGTCTCGAACCTTGCCACGAAGACCTCCAGATACGTCCTTTTCAAAAGGTTGTTCGTCAGATTCCCGAAATACGAATCGAGGAAGCCGGACTTCCGGTGCAGTCCGAGCACCACCTCCGTGGCGGAATATTCCTTTATGGTGTGCACTATCCCGGAGGCTATGTTCATGTCGTAGCGGCTTACCATACTGACATTCACATCTGCCGCGGTCGCGATTTTAGCCACCTTTTCAAGTCCGCGCCTGCCTCTCTCCGCATTCACCGGAGACGCCGTGGCGTCGCTTATCACGTTCAAGGCCACGAAATCCCCTCCGGCACGCGGGTTCCGGATGACAAGGGCCAGGTTGACCAGGTTCTCGATGGTGTCGGGGTTCGCCACGGGGATAAGTATCTTTTCGGCATCCTGTTCCGACGGGGAGGTGTCCGCAGGCTGCTCCACGGCGAGTTTCCTGCCGAAGAAATCGGTTGCCAGCGAACTTATGATGCAGGTGAACAGGATCATCACCACCGTCCCGTTCAGGACATCGTCATTCAGAAGCCTCTGTCCGTCCTCCATGATGATGCCGTGCCCCACAAGTACTGCGGCAAGGGTGGCGGCAGCCTGGGCATTGCTCAGTCCGAACATCATCCCCCTTTCGCTCCTCGACATCCTGTATATCTTCTGGGTGAAGAAAGCCGCCAGCCACTTGCTCGCCGTAGCCACTACCGTCATCACCGCAGCCACTTTCAACGCCGAACCTCCCGTAAAAAGCGTCCTCACGTCGATGATCATCCCCACGCCTATGAGGAAATACGGGATAAAGAGGGCGTTTCCCACGAATTCGAGCCTGTTCATCAGCGGAGACACCCTCGGTATCAGCGGATTCAGGACGATGCCGACGAGAAAGGCCCCGAGAATCCCTTCCATCCCGGCCAGGGACATCAGCCCTCCCCCGAGGAATACCATCACCAGGACGAAAACGAACTGCATCACCGGATCGTCGTACTTGCGCAGGAACCACTTCCCTATCATAGGGAAGACAAAGATGATGACAAGGCACAGCAGCACGACCTTCAGGCACAGCATCAGCCAGAAAAGCCCGTCGGCAGTCCCCTGGTACATACCGCTGATGACGGCGAGAATGACAAGGGCCAGGGTCACCGTAATCACGGTCCCGCCGATGGTGATGTTCACGCTTCTCTGTCTGGCCAGGCCGTACCTGTTGACGATAGGATAGGCCACCAGGGTGTGCGAAGCGTACATGCTGGACAGGAGCACGGAGGACACGAGGGAAAAGTCGAGAAGGGACATGCTGGTCCAGATGCCCAGGGCCATCGGTACGGCGAACGTGAAGAGTCCGAACACCAGTCCCTTGACCTTGTTCTTGCGGAAATCCTCAAGGTCCATCTCGAGACCGGCGAGGAACATTATGTAGAACAGACCGACCCTTCCGAAAAGTTCGAAACTGCTGTCGCGTTCGAGGATATTGAAACCGAACTCGCCTATCAGCACCCCGGCAAGTATCATCCCGATGATGTGCGGAATCCTCAGCTTCCCGAGCAGAAGAGGCGCAAAAAGGATGATAATCAGGACAATGAGGAATATCCAGGTAGGATCCGTGACCGGAAGGGAAAAACTGCTTAGAAAAACCATCTGTCTGACATTTGTGCAAAAATACAAATTTTTGCCAAGAATAATACCCTCGGAAAGCCTGGCTTTATGAAATGGAAATGACTATCCGCAAAAGTACCTCTACACCGTCATTTCGACCGGAGGGCATAGCCCGGAGTGGAGAAACATTGCGATTAAGCGAGGGCAGAGGATACGCGTATGCTCTGCCGAGCGTCAGCAATGAAAAGCCGTAGGCTTAATCTGTATCTTTTGTATCTTTGCAACAGATCCCTCGACTACGCTCGGGATGACATCAAAGGGTATTTTTGCGGATAGTCATAAATGGGATTCGCCCTCGTAAGAGCCACCGACAGGTGTCGGGAACGGTCCGCTGGAATGTCGTGCGGACATTCGGGGCGAACCGGGGACTATTCGTTGTTGTCGAGAATGAGAAGATGGGTGGTGACGGCGCGTTCTCCGGTATGGTCATGGGTGCCGCCGTCGGTAGGATAGTTGACTACGTTGGTCTCAGAATGTCCGCGACCCTTGACCGTAAGGGTGGTGGAACCGCCGCCGTCCATATTGATGGCCCACTGCGGGTTGAAATACCGGGCGATGAATTTTGTAAGTTCCTTTGCGTTCATACCCTCAGCCCTGCCGGACCATCTTCCATCCACGGCTATCAGCAGGAGGTCGTTGTCTTCAGTAAGGGCGTAGGCGGTACGCGGGTGGCGTATTCCCTGATGCTGCCTGTAGTCTTCGTAATCGTACTCCTCCTTCAGCTGGTCCTCGGTCATATCCACATCGACGAAAGTCTCGCCTAAGGGCTTATAGTCATCGATCAGCATGGGTGCGCTGGCAATGATGTTGTCAGCGACAAGCCTGTCGTAATACCCGATGGCTTTCTCCCCGTCCTTTCCTCCGTAGAAGATGCCGACTGTCCTGTCTCCGGAAGAGAAAATGCAGGCCTCGTGTTTCCAGTAGCGTAGATTGTCCGGAGGAAGGGTGACACCGGAAATCTTGCGGCCGTCTATCATGATATAGATCGCCTCGGGCTCATAGCCTGCGTTTATCCCGGCTACGGCTTTGGGCTCAGAAGCCACTTTTTCGGAGTTGACGACTGCATAACTGTCGTAAGTGAACTTCACGGAGTACCTCGGGTTGCTGAGGTCGACTTCGAGGACATTCACGATCTGGTTTGCATCGCTGATATCGTCATGGCCGTCGAACGTGTAGAGGACAAGTCCGTCCTGGATTTTATCGGTCTTCCATTTGCCCTCCGTATTATTCAATAACGTAGTCGTTTTGGAGGCATTAGGATCCGGGGTCTTGGCTACGGAGTCCCTTTTGACGGCATAGTCGTAGTGCGGGATTTCAGGCTTGTAGGCATTCCCGCAGGAGAAGGCGATAATCGTCAGTATGACTATCGCCGGAAACAATGAGATTTTTTTTCCTTTCATTTTCTTTCAGTATTTAACGTCGGCTCGACGAATTTATGTTGTTCAGGACCAGGAAATCCGTCGGACCTTCAAAGGGAGTGCGTACTCCACGCCCGCCCCTTTCCGGGATCCGAAGCGGCAGTACGCACCCGCATTGCAGAGTATGAAGATTATTTGATCATTATTTTCAGACGAGGCGTCTCGCCGGAGAAGTCCCAGATGTCGGTGCTCCATCCGAGGGTGTTCTGTGCGATATCGCAAGGATCGTCTGTCGGGGTGCCGCAGTCGGCGTAATCGGCATTGTTGCCGGCGCCGTAGATACCCTCGGAGACGCTTCCGTCTTCGTTGTAGGTCGTCAGGACTGTGGCAGGATTCCGGTAGTTATTTTCTATAACCTGCGTGCCTTCCGTTTTGTTGTGCCAGCGTCCGGCTATATTTCCGACAGCTGCACGGCCGCTGATTTCCGACTGCCAGGATATGCAGTTTTTGAGAGTATGCTTGTGATTCGCATCCTGAGTGTGTCCGACGATTCCGCCTGCATTGTAGATAGGAAAGCCGAGTACCTTTCCTGCGGCAAAACAGTTCTCTATCATCGAATCCTCGCGGATCTGTCCGGCTATTCCTCCGACACCTTCCTGATATGTCATGTTACCTGTCTCCACGCATCTGACTTCTACATCAGCATAGCAATTGCGGACAGTCCCGTAATTCAAAACACCTGCGATGCCTCCGTAGTTGCTGCTTACCTCTCCGCCAAGCACCTGCCCCTGAACAGATATATTCTCTGCCAGGCCCTCTTTGCCGCCTGTTCCGACAAAGCTTCCGATAATACCGGCAGAACTCGAGGTAGTTCCATCGCTTCCATCGACAGATGCATTGACGAACCTGATGTTCCTGCATTCGCCGTAGAGGACGCCAAAGAAGCTCGGATATTCGTCATAGTTGCAACTGAAGTTCATTATCGTATGTCCGTTGCCGTCCAGGAAAATCTGCCTGTCATAAGGACCCGCATAGTTCAACGGTATCCAGTCTTCCACTTCAGCCATGTCGATGTCGGCTGTCAATTCAAAATAGGTAGCCGAACCCGATGCGCAGGCTGAACGCATATTCTGGATATGCCTTGTATTGGCTATAAGATATGGATCTTCCTGAGTACCGGAACCTCCCTCGAACGGCGGCACGGTCACAGTGGCATCGACAGTCATTTCCACCTGTCCGCCTGCGGCAAACTGTATCGCCGAGGTAGAGACCTTGGAAGAATAGTTGCCGTCAGAGTAGGTCACGGTGACTGTCATGTTGGAATGGGAACCCGGGAGAAGTACGAGATAATAGTCCCCTGCCGCTCCGTTCTCCACGGTCAGGGTCACTTCATTGGCTGCCTCGCCGGAAGATACTGCGGACCAGGTGTCGCCCGACATGTCCACCTTGTACCCGCCTGCGAGGGCATTATCGGCACTTACGGCAATCTTGGAGACTGTCTTGTCCGTAAGGTTGCTGACAGTGATCTTGAGCAGTGACGCCACATTCTTGAATACCAGCGACTTCTCCGTGGTCTTCGCTACTGACGGATTGAGCCCGGAAGCGAAAGAGCCGGCGGTGCCGGTCTGCACTGCCGGAAGCTCGGATGCGATGGCATTGCCGGAAAAGGAAGCTGAACTGCTGTACGGATAGAGGGCGAAGTATTCGGCGCTTTCCGTGGCTTTGCCCGCAAAGACTGCCGTAGATGAACCGTCGCCGCTTTGGATACCGAATTCAAAAGGCGTGGCCGTGCCGTCGAATACTGCGATGGCATCATCGGCCGACCAAAGTACGTCCTTGCCGTTGTCGCCGAGCTGTGTCTTGGTGGCGGTTCCGGAGGTGAATTCCATATAGACCAGACCGTCGGTCTCAGGGGTTATGTTGCTTTCCTCGACGGAGCAGGAAACGGAAGCGAGAGCCGCAGCACCCGCTGCCAGTATAAAAAGTATGTTCTTTTTCATTGTCGTTACAGGATTTTAGATTATTCTACGTTGTTGAAATAAGAATCCGCATCCAATGGATCGGCGAATCCGTCGTGGGTAGCGGCCTCGCTGGCGCAGAACCCTTTTTCCGGGTGTGTCAGGAAAATTTCCAGTGAAGGGGAATGATAGATTCCCGTCTTCAGACAGTGTTTTTTGTCCATAGTCGAAATCTTTAGTGTTACATATTGCGATCAATAATTGTCTTCAAAGAAAGAGTCTCCGTCGGTCGGGTCGTCGAATCCTTCATGGGTATTGCCGTTCTCCGTCCCGATTTCTATGTCCACCAGGAACATCTTCAGCAGAGGTATGGAGCCGGAGAAATCCCAGAGTTCAGAACTCCATCCGAGGTTTTCGGAAGCGATCCGTGAAGGAGTGTCGGTCGCCTTGATGCCGCAATCGGCGTAATCGGAACCGGCTCCTCCGCCGTAGATACCCTCTGAGACGGCATCTTCATTAGTGTAGGTCGTCAGGACGGTGGCAGGATTACTGTAGTTGTTTTCAATCGTACTGCCCTCTGTAGAGCGCCAGCGTCCGACTATGTTTCCGGCAGCTACACGACCGTTGATTTCCGACAGCCAGGATATGTTGTTCCTTATTGTACGGTTGGTGTGACCAGGGTCGGTGTGACCTGCCACTCCGCCGGTGTTGTAGGTCTTCTGACCTAAAGCCTTGCCTGCGACAAAGCAGTTTTCTATGGTAGAGGAGTTCTGTATCTGTCCGACGATTCCGCCCACTCCCCTGTTGAATACATTCGGGCCGGTGTTGCTGCAGACGGCTTCCACGTCCACGAAGCAATTGCGTACGGTACCGTTGTTCATGTTTCCGGCCACGCCTCCATGGCTGACGTCCGCACTGTTGAAGGTGACCGTACCGGCTATGTAGGAGTTCTCCAAAAGTCCCGGTTTGCCGGTCGTCCCGATGTATCCTCCGATGATGCCGGCAGAGTTCGAGGCGGTCGCATCGATTTCCGCATTGGAGAATCTGATGTTCCTGCATTCTCCGTAAAGTACTCCGAAGAAGCTCGGATAGGTCTGGTAGTCGCAGTGGAAGTTCAGCAGGGTATGACCGTCACCGTCCAGATAAATCTGATACGGATACGGATCCTGGTAATTCAGAGGAGTCCAGTCGATGTCCGACATGTCTATGTCTTCCGTAAGCTTGAAGTATACCGGTTCATCGTCCTTGAGCACCTGTGACATATTCATCAGATGTTTTTTCTTTTTCATCTGGTATGGGTCCTCGCTTGTGCCTGTGCCTGCAACGAATGGAGGGCTGAGCGTGACATAGACGATGTTCCCCACCTGGGCTTCGCCGGTGTTGTCATAGATGCCGTTACCGGACGGATGGCTGACGACACCCCCGTCTTCAGACCATAATGTGGAGGCATCCCCGCTGGAAAGGCACACCGCATCTTTCATCCCGATGATGCGTGCGATGAACGCAGCTTCTGCCATAGTGGCCCCGTCGGCCTGTCCTGTGACACCGCCGTCGATGACAGCCATGAAATACTCGTCACCGTCGCTCCCGATGATGGTCCTGGCCATACGCGACGTATTTTCCTGCGTGTCGTCGAAGGTCTGTTCCTTCCCGTCCCTGACCAGGACAGGGCCTGCAATCAGGCCGGAGGTGTAGGTTCCGTTGTTGACGGAGGAAGAGCTGGCATCGGGAATGATGGTTATAGGGCTTTCGTCCTCGAACTTGTGTATGGCCAATGCCCCGGCTCCGGACTGTGCGGAGCCCTGCGATACCACCTCCTTGTCGATCATAACGAAGGATTCCGTCCCTGAAGTGCCGCTGACGGCGAAGACGGCCTGTTTCGATGCTGCCATCTGGCTTGTGGTCATAGAGGCCGAAGCGGCTATTTCAGTGTAGAACATGCTGGAAGGATAGCTTATGTAAGAGACGCTCTGCGTGCCTCCGAGCATTCCTATCTGGGCCTTGAGCAGCTCCGCGCCGCCGCTGAGGCTGACAGTCTGCCAGTCGGCCCTGCGGAATGCGAGGGAGTCGGGATTCCAGAGAAGTTTCTGGTTGTAGTCCTTTCCCAGCATGTCGCTGTATTCGGAATTGTCTATCTTTTCGCTGCAGGAGGCAAGCAAGGCAGCCAGGGCTGCAGCAAGACAGATTCTGATTATGTTATTCTTCATAATTTTTGGTGTAATTTCGATTGTCTTCGGGTTTCCGGTAAGGGGACGGTCCTCAGAAAGAGAGACCGTCTTTCCATCCAGGGTTCTGCGAAAGAGCCCCGTTCGTCAGTATCCTGTCTTTCGTAGGAATCGGATAGAGGTAGTCCCTGTCTTCGTTCCAGTGACGGGTGAAGTCCTGATGCGTGATCAGATATCCTTTGGTCCCCACCTGTTTGGTATCCGGGTCGTAGAGATAGATCTGGTCATTGAGCTTCAGATGTACAGGAGCCGAGGAGGAGCCGGTGCTCGTCCCGTCATAGAGATAGACATCCGGTTTGCCGTCACCATCGAGGTCGTAATCGCCGGGTCCATGGAAATACATCCCGAGGAACGGCTGCTCGAACGCCTTGCCTTCCTTCCAGCGCATCAGGTCGTAGTAGCGGAACCCTTCCATGAAAAGCTCGACCGTGCGTTCGCGGCGGATTTCGAGGATGACGCCGGTGAAGTCGCTCTTCGTCACATTCGGATATCCCCACTGCGGGGACATCAGCCACTCGTCCGGATCATTATTGGCGTCATCCATAATCAGATCGGGCATATTCACACGGTCGCGGATCAGGTTGACGGATCTGTTCAGATCATCCTGCTTCAAATCTCCCAGTTCCGCCTTCGCCTCTGCGTAATTCAGGTAGACTTCCGCCGTGCGGAAGATCGGGAGATCATTGACCGAGGTATTGTCCCACTGTTTGGAGATATAGTACTTCATAGGCTGGTATCCGAGTTTGGCGACCCTGAGATCCGGCGGAGCAGAGGCACCGTCGATCTGGAAGCCCGGGGTGCGGAATGTCTGGGCGAAACGCGGGTCACGGTTCTTCACCTCGTCGAGGAACTCCATCTTTTCATATCCCTCCTGATCGGAGAAGCGCTTTCCGTCTCTCATAAGATAGGAGCCGGTAATGCGCCTCGTCACCCCGGCGCATCCGGAACCGGACGATATTTCGTAGTTCTGCACGTCGTGAACGATGCTGAGGCTCTGGCTGTAATCCCTTGCAAGGATGATTTCGGTAGTATTCGCATCCAGAGAGGCAAAAAGATCCTTATACGGGGTGGAACCCTGCTTGTACAGGGAATATCCGCTTTCATTCATAAAGATGTCGGATGCCTCCGCGCACTCTTCGAGGTATTTTTCCCAGTCGCTGATCCCGTGGTATTTGCGGAAGGTGCCTTCGAAGAGGCAGACCCTGGACTTGAGGGCAAGAGCAGTCCAGCGGGTCACCCTGTAGACATCCTTTTCTCTTCTGAGGTGATCTATCGCCCAGTCCAGGTCGGCGATGACGTTCTGCATCACCAGCTCGCGGGAGTCGCGGGGCTTGTTGAGATCGTCAGTGTCCGCAGAGCCGATAACATGGTCGTACCAGGGCACATCCCCGTACCTTCTTACCTTGTAGAAGTAGAAGTAGGCCCGGAAGAATCTGGCCACGCCGTCGTAGTGGTCGCGGGCCTCGTCATCGGTGCACATGTGCGAATTCTCGAGATAGTAGTTTATCTGCCTGAGGGCATCCCAGCCCCATCCGTCCACACCGCCCGACGTCTCCGGGATAATCCTCTGGCCGCTGATGGCGTCCTTGAGCAGAGGCGCTATGATCCCGTCGGCCTCGTCGGCATAGATCGCATCTCCTCCCGGGAGGATGGACGGATAGAAATTGTTGGTGAACAGTTCCAGGTTGCTCTCCGTATTGAAGAATGTGGAAGGGGTCACCCTGTCCTCCGGCACAAGGTTCAGATCGCAGGCGGAAAAGACGGCCAGCACCGGCAGGAGCAGAAGTTTTCTGTATTTTGTCGTTTTCATATTATATCCTTTAGAAAGTTATGTCCACACCGAAAGAGAATGTCCTGCTCATAGGATAGCCGTTGAGGCTGGCGTTGCCGCTGCTCCAGGAGTTCGTACTTCCGGCCAGCGCAGGGTCGATGTATTTGCTCTCCAGCGGTGACAGGGTGAACAGGTTCTCTCCGCTGAAATAGACGCGCACCTTCTCGATCTTTATCTTGTCAAGCCATTTCTTCGGCAGGGAATAGCCGAATACGAGACTCTTGAGCCTGAGGTAGCCGACGTTCTGGAGATATTTCGTGTTTATGACGGTAAGCTCGCGCGGGCCGCCGTCTCCAGGGAAGGCCACATAGCCTCTCGGACGAGGGAAATAGGCATCCGGATTGTCCTCGCTCCATACTTTCGAGAGGAAATCCGTAGGGATGAATGACTGGTAAGGACGGGCGTAAGGTCCCCAGAACAGGTTCGTATCGCCTCCCGGATACCAGTTCTGATAGCCGACACCCTGGAACATTACGGACAGGTCGAAGCCCATCCAGCTGCCTCCGAAATTCAGGGCGTAGGTGTACCTCGGAAGGGAGTTGCCTATCACGACCTGGTCCTTGACGTCGTTAGCGCTCTGGGTAGGGCTTATCTTGCCGTCACCGTCCATATCCACGAATTTGAGGTCGCCGGCATGCAGGCCCTGGTCCTTTGCACTGATATTGATCATGTTGTTCACATAGGACTGGTCCACCGGGTATGCGGCCGCCTCTTCATCGGTCTTGAAATAGCCGTCCACTACATATCCCCACATTTCTCCGAGCCTCTGTCCGGTGTACGGAGTGCCGATGGTCTTGTTATCGTTGTTGTAGTAGGTCACATACGAGACATAGTCGGCGAGAGTGGCTGAAACATAGTAGCTGAAAGGACGGTTGGCAAGCATGAAGTCGTCTCTCCAGGAGACCTGAAGCTCCCATCCTTTCGACCGGAGGCTTGCGGCATTGGATTTAGGAGAAGAGGCTCCGTAAACGCTCGGCAGGTCCTGGGAAGCCATGAGCATGCCCTTGGTGTCCCTTATGTAGGCGTCCGCCGACAGGTTCAGCCTGTTGTTGAAGAAGCCGAGGTCGAGACCGGCGTTCATGTTCGTGACCGTCTCCCAGGTGAGGTCGGAAGCATTCGGGGCGGAGACTGTGGCGCCTGTCGCCTTGTTCGTATCGCCGAAGGAATAGTTGATCGACGAGCCGGATTCTATGGTCTGGAGATAGTCGTAGTACCCTACCTGCTGGTTTCCGAGCATACCGTAGGAAAGGCGGATCTTCATGTTGCTTATGTACTTCCTGACAGGAGTGAAGAACTTTTCCTGGTCGATCCTCCATCCGGCCGAGAATGACGGGAAGAAGCCGAACCTGTGGCCCGGGGCGAAGCGGGAACTGCCGTCGTAACGGCCGCTTGCCTCGAACAGGTAGCGTTCCTTGTAGTCGTAGTTTACACGGTAGAACACTCCGAAAAGCGCGTACCTGTTCTTTCCTCCCGAGATGTTCATCTCTTCGCCTTTTGCGAGGTTGAAGTCGTTCATATCCTGGGAAATCAGCCCGGTACGGTCAGCAGACAGGTCGAAGAAGTACCTGGTCTCGTAGTTCACACCGGCGGTGACCCCGATATGGTGGCCGGAGAAAGTGTTGTCATAGTTGGCGTATACGTTCGACGCCTGGTACTCGTTCTTTTCCCGGTTCTCGTAAAGTCTGTCGGTCAGGTCGGTTCTCCATTCCACTACGCCCGGGACTTCGGAGTAAGGAACCTGCACTGTCCTGTTTATGGCCTTGTGCTCGGACTGGCTGTAGGAGTAGTTGGCGGTAATGTTGAGATGTTTCACAGGGGTGAGCACCACCTCGAATATGGTTCCGAATACATTGTCGGAATCCTGGTTGAAGGTCTTGTCATACTGGACCACGGTATGGTAGCCGTTTGCCGCGATGTAGTTGCTGTTGGCTATGGCCGACGGAGTCCTCCAAGTGGCTGTCCCGTCCGGATTGTAAGGCATGATCGACGCAAGGGCGTGTATCTGGGAACTTCCGAACAGTCCCGCCACGGCACCGGGAGTATTGAACGTGTATTTGTTGTACTGGAAAGAGGTGTTGTTGCTGACTTTCAGCCACGGGGTTATCTGTGCGGAGATTTTCGAACGGAAGTTCCACCTCTTGTAGTCGTCTCCCGAACCCTGGTTCAGCACACCCTTACCGTCGTACAGACCTCCGGATATACGGTAGTTTATCTTTTCATTGCCGCCGTAGACGCTCAGGTCATGCTCCCAGGTAGGTCTGGTGTTGTCGAAGAAGTATTTGTACCAGTCGAAGTTCGCATAGTATTTGTACTGGCCGTCCACGATCTTCACCCACGGGCGTTCGGGGTTCTCGACCTTGTCGTTGCGCCTGATCCAGAGTTCGTAGTAGTCCTCGTCGTTGTAGTTGGTGTACTGCGATCCCTGATAGGTGGAGAAGAAGGTGTCGACTATCGAAGCCGAGTAGTATCCCCTCGTCTCGAAGTCCGTGGAAGTGGTAGGGGTGCTGAAACTGAAACGTCCGTTGTAGTTCACATGGGCCTGGCCGTCGGAGCCGGACTTGGTGGTGATGAGGATGACACCGTAGGCGGCACGGGCACCGTATACGGCAGCCGCGGAAGCGTCTTTCAGGACGCTTATGGACTCGATGTCGTTGGGGTTGACATTGTCGATGTTGCCTTCGATGCCGTCCACCAGCACGAGCGGTCCGGTACTGCTGCTTATGGAGTTGACACCCCTGATGTTCAGAGAGGCCCCCTGTCCCGGGCGTCCGTTGCTCTGGGTGACGTTCAGGTTAGGCACGATACCTACCAGCAGGGACGAGGTGTTGGAAGCGGAACGTCCTACAAGCTCCTCACTGTCCACGACATCCACTGCTCCGGTGAGGTTTATCTTTTTCTGTACGCCGTAGCCGATCACCACCGATTCTTCCAGCATACGCGAGTCCGGTTCGAGGATCATGTCGATTTCTCCGGATTCGGTCACCGTCACTTCCCTGGTCTGATAGCCGATGTAGGATATTGTCAGGACATCTCCCGGAGCGGCGGTAATCGTGTAGTTTCCGTCCAGGTCGGTTATCACTCCGGCATCAGTACCCTTGACGAGCACTGCCGCCCCGATGAGCGGTTCGCTGTTGATGTCGGTAACGGTTCCTGAAACGGTAATGTCCCTGTTCCGGAGGGACGGTGCCGGAGTGCCTTCAGGCCAGACGGCTATCTGCCTTCCGGAAATCAGGTATTCGAGTCCCGCCTGCGGACATACGATCCCGAGGATGGCTTCTATGTCCTGCCCTTCGAGGCTTATGTCCACGGTAGCGGACAGGTTCGATGCGACCGCCTCGTCATAGACGAAAATGTAGTCGCTGTTCTTTTCAATGTATTCGAAGACGTTCCTTACCGTCTCGTTTTTCGCACGCACCGAAAAGAGGTCTTGTCCGACGTCCCACCTGACGGACACTCTGGCGTCCGCAACGGAACCGGACATGAACAGGAAGCTCATGGCCAATGCGATAAATCCGTTTATCGAATTGAAAGTCCGATGAAAATTGTGCATAAGTATTGGTTGTTTAGTATAATAGGGAAATCTTTATCTCCCGGAGGAGATGGTGTATCCTTCGGATTCGGAATAGGTTATGTCCACGTTGATTACTTTGGCGATATTATCCAGTACTTTTCCGAGGCTGCTCTTGAGTTCGAGCTTGCCGTACAGGAGCAGGCCGCTGTCGCAGTTGACGGGGATACCATAATATTCGGAAAG
>CASFLY010000157.1 GCA_949295645.1 uncultured Bacteroidales bacterium
CAGGGTACGGACCGTCTGCATTTTTTCTTCGTCCAGACCGGGGCAGCCTATCAGGACAGCATCCGACTCGAGAACCTTTTCCACTTCAGCCAGGCCGTTCTGTATCAGGGTCCCCCCGCTGCTCACTATGTCGAAAATCCCGTCTGCGAGCCCGATGGACGGGGATATTTCCACGCTTCCCGCGATTTCCCGGATCTCGCAGCTGACATTCTTCCGGTCAAACCACGCTTTCAGAATCCCCGGATAGGAAGTCGCGATCTTTTTCCCCTCGAAGAACTCCGGCCCGGTATATTCGATGTATTTGGGGATAGCTATCGAAAGCCGGCACTTCCCGAACTCGAGATGCTGGAGCACGTCCACTTCGAAGTTCCGTTCCATCACTTCGTTGTATCCGACTATTCCTACGTCTGCTATCCCGCAGGAAACGGTCTGGGGGATGTCGTCGTCGCGCAGATAAAGGATTTCCACAGGGAAATTGGAAGCGCGGGACAATAGTTTCCTGCCGGTCTCGTCGATGCTGATACCGGCTTCCCGCAAAAGTTCGAGGCTTTTTTCATTCAGTCTGCCTTTCGACTGGAGGGCAATTCTCAACATAAGATTCGTTTTATATCAATTTTTCTGATTTCCGGAAAATGGCGGCAATAAAAAAGGAGCCTGCCATAATTCGGCAAGCTCCATAAATCCGTATCCGTCAAAGCATACGCTGACCTGCCGTCATATATGGTAAATATGATGGTGGTGCAGTCCGTATGAAAGTCGAATCATCATAAATTTCCGCTCATCCCTACAAAGCTAAGCAATTTTTTCCGAAAGACAATGGCTGTCCGCGGATTTTTATTTGCTGTAGAACCGGTATTCAGTGACGGAACGGTATTTTTCACCCGGACGCAAGACGGTGGACGGGAACCGGGGCTGGTTGGGAGAGTCTGCAAAATGTATGGTCTCCAGCAGCATTGCCCCGTATTTTTCGATCGGCCCGTATTTCCCGATATGCCCGGGAGTGAAGCTCCTGCCTGTAAACGTAAGCAGGGCCGGCTCCGTGGTCCAGGTTTCCACGCCTCTTCCGCAACGCGGCTCATACAGGTCTGCCGCCTTTCTCAAAGTGCCGTCCCAGTCCCTGAGAACCCAGCAGGCCGACATACCGTGCATTATTTCCAGCTGCCTGTTAGGCATGTCCAACCGATAGTCTACCCTGCGGGGCTCCCTGAAATCGAACGGAGTCCCGTCTACGGGCAACAGCAGGTCGGGACAATACTGAAGATTGTTCTGCACCGCAGTGTCCGCCTCCACCGTCAGAAGATGATCCATAACATAACCGCCAGCGCTCCCTTTCAGATTGAAATAGGTATGGTTCGACAGATTCACCACGGTAGGGGCATCGGTAACCGCCTCATACTCGCACCGCACGGTGTTGTCATCGGTAAGCCAGTAGGTCACATGGCAGTCCAGATTCCCCGGGAACCCCTGTTCTCCGTCAGGACTCAGCCTGTGGAAACGCACGCCGGACATTCCGTCCTGTCTGACGGGCTCCCCTTCCCACATCTTCCTGTCATAACCGTCATGCCCGCCGTGGCACTGGACCGGAACGCCGTCGAATTCTTCGTTTGCCTCGAGTTCGTATTTCACCCCGTCAAGCGTGAAGCTTGCATGATTTATCCTGTTTCCGTACCGGCCTATAACGCATCCGAAGAAACGCTCCGGGCCTTTTTCGAATGTAGCCACATCTCCGGCACCCACCACGACATCATCGATGTTGCCGTCCCTGTCAGGGACGCAGATTCTTACGATCCTGGCACCGTAATCCGCGACTTCAAGCACGGCTCCGGAAGGGTTCACGACAGTGTACAGCGTCACCTCTTCCCCTGTGGACAAATTTCCGAACGGAGCCTCCGAAATTCCGCTCCTGTCAGCGTTGCAGCCGCCGGAAAGGGCAACTGCAACGCACAGGAATACAATATCAAGATATAACCTCATAAAAAACCTTTAACTTCGGCCCGACGGATTCGTGTCGCTCAGGACCAAGACGCAGTTTTGAAAAAATTCGAAACAGCTTCTAACGGATCCGCCGGACTCACGTCATTTTCCGAGAAAATAATTCGACCACAAATTGTCGGGTTTCAGACGCACGCTTTCCGCGAAGCATTCCCGGGCTTTTGCCCCTGTTCCCCTGCCTGTCATATCCAGTCCGAGATAGCCGAGACCCGCAGTGTAGTATGCACGGGTGTTTATACTCTCGACGGTCTCGCCCGTATTGCCCTCGGCACCGAAGAAATTGACGAAGTCCTCTACCACAGCGCTTTCTCCGGCCTTTACGAGGTCTTCGAACAAGGCAACGGCTTCATCCTTTCTTCCGAGTTCATTCAGCGCGAGAGCCTTGAAATACCTGTAGTCGGTCTTCATTGCATCTACCTCCGCACACGATTTGAGAGCCTTCGATGCGGCGGCTTTGGCACCTGACTTCTTATATGCAAGATACAGGTTCCAGTAGATCTGCGCATCCCTCGGACGCGGCTGGGTGTTGAACACCTGATGGTTTACAGGGAAGGTGAACGCTTCCTTGTACAACGCTATGCCTTCGTCGTATGCACCTTCCGACACTTTCTTTTCCCCGGCAAGCATAAGCGCATCCACAAAGACGTCATGGAAATTGGCCACACCTTCCCGAGTAGGGAAATAGCAGGTGCGGAGCAGTTCCACACAGCGGTCATAGTCGCCGACGAACACGCCCGTGATAACCTCGGCTGCAAGAGGGTAAAATCTCTTGACGCAGGTTTCATGATGGGATTTGAGCAATTCGTAACGCTCCGACACGTCTATGTGCGCGGCCTCGGCCACCTGGTCGATTTCCTCAAGGAAGAATGCCTCGGTGCCGTCGAGTTCCACGGCTTTCAGGTAAAGAGGATAGGCAGCCTCGGGATCCTTGAGGTATTTCCACGTACCGAAGCCGAGATTACGGTAGGCGTACGGGAACGACGGTTCGAGTTCTATGACCTTTTTCCAGTATTCCATACCCTTGAGAGGCTGCTTGTCGTAGAACAGGTTCCCGAGATAATAATAGACCTTGTAATTGTCCGGAGCGTACGCAGCCACCGATTCGAGCACAGGGATGGTCTCGATGCGGAACATGTTGCAGTACTTCGTGTCGAGGGCAAGCGCCCTGTCATAGTACGACTTGTCGTTCTTGAGATAGCCGAGCCAGATCTTGACAGTAGGGTATTCCACGGCCGCATCTATCGTTTCGAGGAGACTGACGGCCTCGGCATCATAGCCGTTGTTATGATAGGATATGGCCAGTTCCAGATACTGTTCGACGTCACCGTGGATAATCCTGTCGAAGTCCGGGTCTCCGTCGAGTTTTTTCAGCTCATAAAGGGCGTAAACGTTCAGCGGGTCGAACGAGATGATGTCTTCAGCCATTTCGCGGGCGCATCCGTCCCTGCCTTCATGGCGGAGGATAGTGGTCATCAGCTGTTTTGCCTGCAGGTTCCGGCCGTTATAGGCGATCGCCTCGTCAAGCCGCTCCTTTGCGGAACGGATATCGTTTTCAGCGACATACATCTGGGCCAGCTGGAAATTCGCGGCCGAATTGTACTCATAGTTCCAGACGCAGCGGTAGAGCGTGTCGAATGCGGCGTGAACGGCTGCAGGATCTTTCGACAGCAGGGCCTCGTCTTTGAGAATCAGACCGAGATTGTACAGGGCCTCGCAATCGCCGGGACGCGTGTAGTCCCTGGTCTGGCGACTTATCGCCCGTCTGAGGTGCATCTTGGCCTTTTCATAGTCCGCATGCTTGCGATAGTATACTCCTAAGGATGTATTGCTGCGTATGTCATAAGGATCCCGGCTTACCACTTCCTCGAAATAGTCGAGAGGGTCGAGGAAAGGATTATGGAACTGGACAGCCCTCTGGCCGACGAGCCAGCATTCTTCGTTGTTCGGGATGTCTTCAGGCCTTGCAGGGGCGCGGACAGGTTCTGGAAGCGGCTTGTCCGGGTCTATCACAGCAGGAGTGTAGGAAATCAGGCGTTTGCCGGAAGCAGTATCGTCGACAGTCATCGTAAGCTCGCTTTCCGCGATGCCCTTGCCGATTTTCACCGTCGTCACATAAGGCCTGTCCGGAGCAAGCACCGTGTTTACCGAGAAAAGTTCTTCCCCGCCTTTGCTTACGGTGATTCTGACATCGTCGAAATGTTCCGTAGCGTTCGCCCCGACAAGGAGTTTCCCTTTATCCTGATCCACTTCCATATTGAGACTTACGCGTTCCGTACTTTTCTTGACGCCTTTCATGTCCCTAAGCCCGAACATATACTGGGTAAAGCGCTTCACTTCATAAGGAGTGTTCCAGTTGTA
Organism: uncultured Bacteroidales bacterium; assembly: GCA_949295645.1. GTDB lineage: Bacteria > Bacteroidota > Bacteroidia > Bacteroidales > UBA932 > Cryptobacteroides. The sequence continues at coordinate 4,351 of CASFLY010000157.1, forward strand.
GTCCGGCTGGTTGTCCGAGTAGCATCCGGCCATAAGCTCGATATAGTGTCCTGCATTGTCGGTCAGGATATTCGTATCCCAGCCGGAATACGGCCCCCAGGACCAGAACTTGCCGCCTTTCATGATATTATGATTGCCGACTATGATGGTTCCCGCTTCCTGACCGTGGTCATATCCGGCCACGAAATCGTCCTGAAGGTCATGTATGAAAATGGAGTTTCCTACCGGATGCGCTCCCCACCAGTCGGCTTTTATCCCGTTCTGATAGGCTTCCGTGTAATTGTATGTCTCATGCGTCACGGGCCAGTGGCAGAAGCTCTCCTTGGAATGGAAAACCCCGAACTCGGTATTCTGAGGGAAGATGATCTGGTAGTTGTCATCGACCCTGGTAGCGACATTGGCCCAGTAAAGGGTGGAATTGTCATCCCGGGTGGAGTTCATCATCATACCTGTCACTTCGATATAGGATTTGTCTGGATGCAGGGTCATGCCGAGAGTCCAGCTCATCCTGTGTCTCCACTCGGTTTCACCTATCCACACTGTCTTGCTTCCGTCCGGATTTTCCGTAATCGTGTAGTTTACCGGAAGATTCGTGGTGTTTCTGTGATGGTGGAAGACATTCCATTCCACACCGCCGCTTATCCAGGCGCCGAGCATGCCGACATTCGCCGGTTTTATCACATCCTGATGATAGAATATGTCATAGCCGTTGGTCTTGTCGACGGCATAGAACAGGCGGCCTCCTATTTCCGGAAGGATGCAGACCTTGATATATTTGTTTTCAAGATATACCGCCCTGTAGTCCTTGTCTATCCTGTTCCGTGTCATATTGTCGTCGAGGACATACGGATAGACACTGCGCCTCGCCCTCTGATAGGACCAGTCGCAGTCGAAGACAGGTGAGACTTCCGGAGCATCGACCGTATAAGTCGGCAAAGTGAGCGTTTCCTCCCACACTTTTACATCCTGCGCGGACACGGCGGTGCAGGGCAGGAGGAACGCAAGAAAAAAGGTGAACTTTAATTTCATAAAATAATTGATATTAATTACTGGTAAATGGAAAATCGAAGACTATTCGGCAGGTTCGATCCGCATGGCATTCAGGAAAAACATCTTTTCCTTGCGGGTATTTTCAGGGCCGCAGGTAATCCCGATAACGATGTTGCCGTCCTCGTCCGGAGCTATGGCCTTGGATGCGACGGCCTTGCCTGTATTGTTCCTTGCATCGACTCTCAGATGCTCTCCGGAATCCGTTTCGGTCCCTGTTACGGTGAATTCGGTCTCATGGTTTGCAGATGCGGCTGCAGAACTCGAACCTGTAAAGTCGCGGGCGCTGAAAAACGTGAATATGTATTTCTGTCCTTTGTACAGGGAACGAAGCGTAATCTCGGCCGGTCCGCTGATCTTACTCTGGAATGTTTCGAGATGCCCGTAGAACGAATCGCCGTAAGCGGTCGCCGGCATTTCCCACCCGTCCACGGATACGGTTTCCGGTCCGGATCTGTTGACATTGCGGAACGGTTTCGTGATGTCGAGGAATATCCCCGTGTCGTTCCCCTGCGCGTCTTTCAGCTGAAAGCCGGTCAGGTCTACCGAGATTACGCTGTTCCAGCCGGCGTCCTCCGTTTCCGGATCGCCGAAGTCGACATAGACAGGGTGTCCGAGAGGTTCGTCATTGTCTTCGACAGCAGGAGGCTCCCTGTACTCCGCAAGCTCCGTCACCTCATCCGGGTTCAGGACGGCGGCATGGGCCGCATGCTGCGCTATTTCAGCATCGTATTCGCTGACTGTCGAAGGATGATATGCGTTTCCGACCACGTTTATCCCTGTAAGTTTTTCGAACCAGGTGCAGGAAGCGGTGTAGCGGCCGTAGGTCTTTTCCAGATGGCGGTCGTCGCGGTTGAAAGTATCTCCGAGATAGGAGGTGCGTCCGTTCTGTATGGCTGTGCCGACCGGGATTATGATGTCGATGTCCACGAGATCCGCCGCACGGTTCACGGCATCGGTTATCGCGTCGAACATCGTCATCTGGTCATTCCCGTAATTGGCGAACCCCGAATAGGTCGAACTCTGGGGGAAGGCCCACGTCTGGTGCAGAATCACCTGCATGTCGGGATTCACGGCATTTTCCTTTGCCCACTTCACGAGATGAGGCAGGGAAGACGCGTATGATTCGTAGATTCCCGAAAGTCCGCTCTGTTCCTGGAAACTGATATAGTCCCAGTCTTCATCCGCCATCGCCACGGAAAGAGGCTGGTCCGGCGTCGAGGTGTATTTCCCGTCCTCTATCTTGCGATAATCGTAAGAGGGGGCATCCGAGCCGGTGTTGGCAAGATGCTGCGACAGGGCGGAACCGCCTATGTACATAATGCCGATGACCATATCGACTCCGGCTGCATCTCCGAGTTCCCAGAGATACTGCCCGAGGGCATCGTCGGAAAAACTGTTGCCTATAGCAAGTATTTTCAGGATTCCGTCGTCGGCAGGCTCCGGTTCGGGTTCGGGCACCTGCTGCTCCGGCTCTTCTTCAGACCCGGTTCCCGGTAAGGGATATCGGGGGTCTTCGCTGCAGGCAGCGGACAATACGGCTGCCGTCAGCGACATTGACAATATTGCTAAGATTCGGTTCATGGCTTGTTCATTTTTTTCGGCAGCCGGACTGCCGGTAACAGGTTTACAGACCCTTGATTTTCGGCCACAGGGACGGACTGTCCACCGGACGCACGGAATCCTCGCCGGCAGACATGTCGAAAAGGGCAAAATCGGCCTTTATTTCCCCGTCCGATACCGGGAGAAGCGACTTGGGCACCGCGATCTCGATCAGATATCCGTTATCTTCGTCCTTCGCCGTATTCACGGTGCCGTCGATTGCCGTCCCTACCGTGACTGAAGCATCCGCCAGCGTCTCCCAGGCCGAGCCGGAATAGTGTTCTACCGACCTCAGGCCTCCGACAGATGCAGTAATGCGGATAGCGGATCCCGAAAGCGAAGACGCATCCGGCGCTGCCGCAAGAAAGGTTACATAGTCGTTCACTGAGATGTTGTCATCCAGGACATCGAACATCAGATAGAGCATGTCGGAAGAAGCGCTGCAGCGTACCGACATCTGGGCCTGGGATCTGGAGCCGGCGAACAGGGCCTCGTCCGTAAGGGCCCAGTCCCTGTTGTCCCCGTCCGTTTCGACAGTACGGGCAGTCGCCGTGATGTCGTGATTCAGCACGAATGTTCCTGTCTGCATTCCCTTTTCGCTTCCCCCTATGGCGGCAAATACCCGGTGCGTGCCTACCGGCATCATCGCACCCCAGAAATACCCGGTCTCAGGGAAAGCGAGCATTTCGTCGCCCCAGTTGTGTGCACCTGCATCCGTGGACATCCTCATATAGAACTTGCTGTCATTATTGTAGCTCACGAGATTCTCCCCTGACGGGAAATGGACAAGATACGGCGCGCACCCCGGGAAAACATAATCCTCCCGGTCTGCCGGTCCGCCTGTCACAGGAGAAACCTCGTCCCACTCCCCGTCCGTTCCGGAATATGCGAACGAGATATGGTAGTCCGTACTCTGTCCGCCCTTGGCCTTGTCCGATTCGAATGCCCCTACCAGTTCTCCGGAAGACAGTTCGATGACCGTAGGCATCTGATCTGTAAACAGATAATCGGACCCTTTCTGGTCCCGCAGCGTAGCGCTGATGCGTTTGGCCTCGCTCCAGGTCCTGCCGTTGTCTTCGGACACTATCAGGGCTGTACCGGAATTATTGTAGACCCCGTCCCAGACGCCTGGCAGATTCTGGTTCGAATCCGTGAAATAGCAATGTATGTCACCGTTTTTCTTCTGCAGGAGGAAAGGCTCCCAGTTGTTTCCCGTGTATATTTTCTCGAATTCGGAAGACCAGGTTCCGCCGTTGTCGGAAGACCTCTTTATCACGAGGCCGGCATCGTCCTTGTTCTCACGGTAACTGATTCCGTTCACTGTCCTGACGGCTCGAGTGGAAGTGACGCTTATCATGCTCCCGTCTGCGAGGGTAAGCGGGAAACAGTCGGCAAAGCCCTGCTTGTTGGGATTCCCGTGCGAATCGGTGATGTCGAACACATCTGTGTAGAGTCCCTTGTACTTCCAGTTTACCAGGTCATCGCTTGTCATCCAGTATATCCTGTTGCCGGCTACGGATGTACCTTCTTTCTTGTGATAGAAAAGCTGGCATTCTCCGTCGGGAGTCAAGGCCATCCTCGGGTACACAGAGACCTCGACCCCCGTAATATCCTGTCCCAAAAGCCTGTACGATCTCCAGTCCAGGACTACGGATGACCTGGATATTGCATCGGAGTGCGAATCCTCGACTGCATCGCCCGCATTCAGGGAAGCGATGGTGCAGATGTTCAGGTCGCCGCTCTCGGGAACATCATCCGGGGAAGGCGGGGTGACCGTGCTCCCTCCGCCCGGATAGCTTCCGCCCTCGGGCCTTTTCTCACAGGAAAGAGAAAAGGCGAGGGCCGACAATATTATTATCAATATACCTGACTTTTTCATTTCAGAATCAGTTTTAACCATTCCTGAGGATAATCGGTATTTTCCCCTTCCTGGTCTTCCACCAGACTCAGAGGCTTTTCTTTTACATTATCCTTATAATAGTGACGCAGATGGGCCCGCAGGACTTCGCCTTTCGACGGTTTGCCTCCGAGTATATCCCACGGGACGGAAACCTTGACTGCATAGCCGAGGTCCGTATCGGAACCGTAGTTGACCGAGCCCGACAGGTCTACAGGAACAGTCCCCTCGTAGACCTTATGCCAGGAACGGGTGAACTCCTTGTAAACTATGAATTTGCCTTCCGCATTGGAGATTATCTGCCAGTTTTCATAACAGCCCGGTTTGCCGCGGGAAACGAGTACTGCGGCCGCATCGGAATTTTCCGGAGTGAAAGAGACTATGTTCCTGTCGAAAATATATGTCCCGACCTCGAAGTTGCTGTCGGTGTACCCGAAATCCGCGAATACGGATGATTCTCCGGCCTTGCCCAAAAACCAGCAGCTGTTCGACTCCCTGTCGAATTCTTCTATCGGGACCATCCCGAGTCCGCCCTTGGCCAAGGTCTTCGAATAGTTCAGACGGCCTGTCATCGCCTTGACGCGGTAGCGGATTTTCCCGTCTTCATCACGGTACTTCTCCGAACCGGTTGCAATGACCTTGTTGTCGCCGACATAATCGATCGAGCCCCAATAGCCTGTAAAAGGAGAAGTGGCATGATAGAAATTGTCCGCCTTTCTGTCGCCTATGAATGTCCAGATGCCTTCGACACCCTTGTAAGTCCCGTTGCTGAGCACGAGAACCTCTCCCGTTCCTATCTTGCATCCGTAAGGGCCGTAACCCTGGAAATCCTTGTTGACCTCTTTCTTGTCAGGGAAATCAGGGCCTCCCTCTTCCAGGATTTTCTTCTGATCGAAGCGCCAGTTGGTCTTAAGATCAGTCCGGACGATGATAGGAGTCTGGTCCATCACAAGCGAGCCGTGCCACACTTCCAAAGGGACGACAATCCCCTGTCCGTCATCAAGATATACCCCAGTAGGCATACCGTCGTATGCGAAACGCCCGTCTATCGTACGGGAAATGGCCTCATTGTCATCGATTCCGCACATCTCCTTGCCCTGCCAGGTCTTTCCCCCGTCGAAAGAACGGATAAGCATGGTCCGTGGATAGGAAACACCGTCCACCACGTCCTGGGATGAAGTGATGTACATCTGGATCTCGCCGTCAGGGAGTTGCAGCATAGCAGGTTCCCAGCAGCGTCCGCGATAGATTTCACGGCTTTCTCCCCAGGTCTTTCCCTTGTCTTCGGAAAACATGATTTCGACACCGCAGTTGTTGTTGGTGTTCGGGATGTCGGAATAGCCGTAGCGATAGCGCCACTGGTAGGCTATCATAATCCTTCCGTCCTGAAGCTCGATAAAATCCGGATTCACATAATGCACCTCGTCTTTGCCGACAGTGGATTCGGCATTATACCAGTGTTTCAGCAGAATGGCATCGCTCCACGTCCTGCCGTTGTCCTCGCTTCTGCGGACATAGATATTCGGACCGTAATGCTGGTCCATGAACGACATAAGCAGCGAACCGTCACTGAGCCTTTTGATGCGCGGATAGCACAGGTTCTTTTCCACATAACCGGCATTGGACACATTCACGGAATTCATTTCCGTGTAGGAATTACAGTCCCAGCTTATTCTCACGTCCGTGTCGCTGCCGTCATGGCAGCCGTTGCTGCAACAGGATGCAGCCATTGCAGCCGCGGCAAGGCCGCAGACGGCATATTCGATTATCCTTTTCATTTTCATTATATGTAATATCATAGTTTCGAGAAAGATACGGAGCCGCATTCCGGCGTTGTCCCGTAAAAATAGAAGACGGAGCTCAGGTCTGCGTCCGTATGGTTCGGAAGATCCCGCTTCACGGCAGACCTGGTGGCGGAATCGGCCTGCACGGAACCGTCGGCACAGCGTACCCTGATGCGCACATAACCGTCCGTGACGGCATTGGCAAATACGGCGTCCTGTGTTATGACCGTAGTCCCGAGGCCGATGGCAAAGGAGGCTTTTTGGGTAAACTTGCCGTCCCACGAAGAGACATCCTTGATTTCACTCTTCCATTCACCGCCGTCGAGCCACTCGAATATCCAGAAAACCGGTCCCTGTCTGGTATAGAACGGCGCCTTGAAACGTATCACGGAACCGGCTTCGAGACCGGACACAGGAATGACGAATTCAAGATAGTCATCAGTCCAAACTCCTCTGAGAGCCACGGAAGAAATGGCGCCGTTATCGGCCCACGTCCTTGTAGGCAGCATCTCCTCGATTGGGTACGAGACATATTTCCACCTCGCGTATGCCTGTTCCTGGGACGGGCATATCCACAGGCCGTAACCCGACCAGTATGGCTGGAGATAGGAGTCCACGGCTCCGTTCCCTAAAGGAAACTCCACCGGGAAAGTGCATCCGTCCGGTCTGTCCGCATTCTTTTCCGCAAAGTCGAGATCGACTTTATGTACATATTCGGGAACGGAGGCATAAGAACTCATGTCAGTGATTTCCAAAGGATTCTCATACGCCGCCTCCACCGCCTTGTGTACCGTCGGGACATTTTCGTCCGTCACAGGCGTCGTGTACAGGGCCTTGTGCGGATAATACTCGGAATAGCGGAAAGTATTGTCTTCGATTTCCGCCCCGCTCACCGGCGTTATCAGGGACTTGAAGACGATGCACGCGGCTGCGTACCTGCCCAGGCCGTAGTCCAGATGCACCCCGTCGCCTCTTGTAAGGTCGCACTCATGATTGAGCCCGGTGGTTCTCAGATTCTGTATCGCGGCGGCCGTCGAGACCACCCTTGTAATTCCGGTCTCATCGAGAAGATGGCGGATCATCTCCGCACAGGCCTCGAACTGCTTCACGTTGTCGTCTCCGAAATTCGCCACGAGCCTGTCCTGTCCTTTTCCGAACGTATGGGAAAACATGAATACGATTTCCGGCTCGTTGTCGCCCTGCGACGCACGGATTTTGTCGAGCAGACCTGTCACGGCCGCTTTCTCCTCTTCCGTCCAGCTCCAGGCACAGGCATTCCCGCTATATTCCTGAATGCAGATGATGTCGTACTTGTCCGCTTCCACGGCATCCTTAGGCGAATACCTGAAAGTCTCGTCCCCAGACCATCTCGCCTCTCCCGCTTTCCAGGTTCTCATGGACACGACATCCGGATCGGCCCAGGTGTCGTTGTAGAGCGGCAGGGTGTATGCCCCGTGGAATATCCTTGTCATCTCCACGTTTTTCACTCCTGCGGCATTCAGCATGTCCGGCAGAAGCGTCGTGGCGTCGAGCGTCAGGCTGTTGCCGATAAACAGGATCTTGCAGGTCTCTCCGGGGAGGTCCGGCTCCGGGTCAGGCTGCACTTCGCCTCCCTGTTCTTCATCTCCCGGGACGTAAGGGTACCCGCCCTCCTGAGGGAAAGAAGAGCCGCAGGCGGCAAATACGGACATTGCCGCCATAAGTAATATGTTAACCAGGTATTTCATATTCTATCAGTTCCAGCCGTCATTCTGGACGAGATTGGTATTCATTTCCTTTTCTTTTGAAGGTATTGGCCAATGCAGGTATTTGTCGCCGCCCCAGTTGTAGCTGTACACCGGCTCTCCCCATATTTCGAAAAGACCGTTCTCCGTAAACTTGTCATCCTTCCAGACTCCCCAGCGGAGCTCTTCGAAATAGAGCTGCTCCTCGAAGGCGAGTTCCCAGCGTTTCTCATCGATGATGCGCTCTCTCATCTCCTCCTTGGAAGCGACCGACCCTGCCGGAATCCCGGCCACGCCGGCACGTGAACGCACCTGGTTCACATATCCGATGGCTCCGCTGATGTCATCCTGCTCGTTGGCGCATTCCGCCAGACTCAGCAGCACGTCGGCATAGCGGTAGATGGGACAGTCCACAGGATTGTAGGTCGAATTCGTGTATTCGACACCGACGGTAACGAACTTGCGGATATTGTAGAGGTACTTGTCATTCGATTTGGTCTCAAGGTCGTACGGAGAGTTGTTCGAATCCCGGAAAGGCCATCTCAGGGTGTAGTCGATCGCAGTGCCGGTAAATCCTCCGCTATGGGATGAATACGGAGTGATTACGGATGCTGCAAGACGCGGATCCCTGTTTTCGAATGCCTGCAGGATGCGGGCCTCGTTGCCGTCTGCAAGGTATTTCGACATGTCTGCCCCGTATTCTTCCATCTTTTCCTTTTCCGTGGCGGTAAGGCCGTCACGGAGGAAATACACGCTGCGTGCCCTCGGAGACATCTCGCTGTAGCCGGGGATGATGTCATCGTACGAGAAATCGGTACCGTCCGCATTCTGGTAGGATTCCACGAAATTCGTATTTGCGAAGAAAGTGTTGTTACCTCCGCCGCCGGCTACATGAAAGAAGCCGTAAGTCCTCGTAAACACATTCCCCTGCGAGGCTTCTTCCCTCATCTGGGCCGAGAATATCATCTCTTCGCAGCCCTCGTTCGCCTCCTTGAACAGATCGGCATAGTCGCCCTGGAAAAGGCCGTATCCCAACTTCCCTATTTCGAGCAGGTCGTTTTCCGCCGATTTCCACTCTTTCAGCCACATATAGGCCTTGGCCCTGAGCATGTAGACCATTCCCTTCGTCACGCGTCCGTAGTCGGCGTCCGACTGGGCGTATTTCCCGGGCAGGGCCTCGACGGAAAGGGCGTCGGTACAGTCCCGGATGATACTCTGCCATACATCGTACTCCGAACTGCGCCCCTTCGTATATTCTTCCGGAGCCAGATTTTCGAGATAGATCGGGACACCTCCCCAAAGGACATTGAGACGGTAGTAGAAATACGCCCTCAGGGCAAGGCACTCCGCCTTTCTGACAGCTTTCGTCTCCTCCGACATGTCCGGCACCTGACCGATGTTCGCTATCACGTCGTTGGCCCGGTAGACTCCTTCATAGAAACGTTTCCAGTAGTTCAGGAAACTGGCGTCATCGGGCTGGATCACGCCCGAGAGATACTGGTAGTCCGAATAATACGCAGCCTCGTAGGCATCCATTACCGTCGAGAAGGCGTCCCAGTTGAGCGAAGACAGGGATGTCGAGTTGAAATCCGACTTGATGTTGCTGTACACGCCCATGACAGCAGCTTCCGCCAAGGTAGCCTGCGAATAAACGGTCTTGGAAGTCACCTCGTCGTAAGGATACCTGTCGAGAAAGTCGCAGGCCGGGAACAGCAAGGCCGCAAATGCCGCTATGTAAATGATTTTCGTTTTCATAGTAATCAGAATTTGAAGTTAAGTCCGAATGAATACTGCCTCAGATTGGCATAGAAATTCATATTGCCGGTTATTTCCGGATCCATTCCCGGATAGTTCGTGATGGTAAACAGGTTCTCACCGCTGAAGAAGATCCTTATACCTTTCATCTTCAGTTTGTTAAGGACTTTCGACGGCAAAGTATAACCTATTGTCAGATTCTTCAGACGCAGGTAGTCGGTCTTGTACAGCCACAGGGTAGAGGTCGAACGTGTCTGCTCGGAACCGAGGTTCAGGGTCAGACGTCCATGCTTCGAAGTCAGGTTCGTCCGCGGGTCCTGAGGGTTTTCCGGGTCATAGAAATAATGGTCGTACCCTATATGCTCGGGAATGGAGAGGTCCGACCTCATTCCATAGGCATTCGCTCCTCCGAGGAACCAGTAGGTGGCGCCTCCGCCTGCTCCCGCAAAGTTCATCGACAGGTCTATGCCCTTGTATGCAAGGTAGATCTGGAAGCCGTAGTAGAATTTCGGAGTGAGGGAGATATTCTGGAAAGAATAGTCGTTTTCGTCACCGTATATGCCGTCTCCGTTTATATCCGCATAAATGTAGTCTCCGTACCAGATGCCTGTCTTGCTTATCTGTTCGTTAGGCAGGAACTTGTTGCCGGCATCCACCATCGCCCGTAGCCACTGCATATCCTCCTCCGTCCGGATCATGCCGTCCTTGGGGCCTCCGTTCGGATTTACGGATCCGTCCGCGAAGAAATGCGAACCGTCGCCGCTATAGGTTTCGAGAAGATAGTATTCGTTGATGATTTTCCCTTCCATCACTCTCTGGGTCGTTCCGGTCGACACGTCGCCGATATTGGTCGAATAGTGTCTGTGACCGTTTTCATCCGTTACCCAGCCGGCCTGCAGGGCGCCGTTGTACTTTGTCACGGCATTCCAGTTGCGCGAGAAGTTTCCGCTGATCCCGTAGGAAAAATCCTTGACGGTGTCTTTCCAGCCTATGGACAGTTCGAAACCCTTGTTGGTGACCTGGCAGAGGTTCTGGTACGGGGCCGACTTGCTTCCGATAGTCGCATAGACCGGGGCCTTGTAGAGAATGCCGTCGGTAATCCTGTCATAAATGTCGCCTTCGAAAGTAAGACGGTTGCCGAACACGCCGAGTTCGAGGCCTACGTTGTAGGATGTGGTGGTCTCCCAACCGAGCATATCGTTGGAAAGGGTGGAAACCAGACCTGTCTGAAGCGCATCGTTAGGGCCGAGAGGATAGGCGATGCCGTCGGACGAGTATGTGGAGATATGGTCGTAGTTGCCGATACCGTTGTTCCCGAGCATACCCCAGGAAGCCCTCAGTTTCAGATTGTCTATGCCGCTGTTCTCCATAAAGCCTTCTTCCGAAATCCGCCATCCTGCCGATACCGAAGGGAAAAGCCCCCATCTGTTCTTGCTTCCGAAACGGCTGGAGCCGTCATAGCGCAGATTGGCCTCGAAGAGGTATTTGCTGTCGTATGCGTACGTCACACGGCCGAATACGGACATCGCGGCATTGTCGTACTCCGTTCCGTCCAGGGAAACGATTTCCGTTGCATTGCTGAGCTGGTGCAGGGTGAAGTCGGTATAGTTCTTTTTAGAACCGCTGATATTGTTGTGATGGTAGTACTGCATCTCGTAGCCGACCAGGGCCGAAACGTCATGTTTGGAAGCGAAGGTCTTCTGCCAGTTCAGCTGCGACTGGAAGACCCAGCGGAAAGCATTGGTCACGGCTTCGTAGCCTTTGGAATTCGCAAGGCTCTTGTATTTGTATGCGACCTCGCCGGTACGGAACGAATAGCCGTCTTCGAGATTGACATGGTACTTCCTCTCGTTCTGCGTGTGCGCATAGTTGAACGAGTTACTCCATTTTATGTTCAGCGGCAGCGTGAAATTCACGAAAGCCGTAGCGTTCTGGTAGCGGGTCTTGTCATAGCCCTGATACCTGTTTATATAGTACAGGGCATTGCCGCTGGCACTGTTCTGCTCGGGGTTTTCGTTCCAGCCGTACTTGCCTTCATACCTCGGATAGAAACCCGGAGTGATACGGCGGGTCATGAAGTTGGAGGCACCGTCGATGTCGCACAGTTCGCGGTCGCTCTCGTAACCATAGACCTTCACTCCCAATTCCAGCCATTTCCTGGCCTGTACGGACACATTTGCCCTGACCTGGTATTTTTCCATCGCGGTATTTTCGATGATGCCCGGGTTGTCCGTATAGTTGGCGGAAATCAGGTAGCTGACAATCCCGGAACGCCCGTTTGCAGAAAGGGTGTGCTTGTGGTAGATTCCCGGACGGTACAGGCCGTCGTTGAGCCAGTCCGTATTGGGATAGGCCATATAGTTAGGGTAGCCGGACTCGGAAATCCCGTTCGGGTCTAAAGACTTTTCCCTCCAGAGAGCTATCATGGCATCCGAGTAAGGCTTGGTGGCGCCTATGTTCTCGGCGGCTTCGTTCATCATCGACATATGGTCGGCGTAGTTGCTCACCACATTAAAATGGCTTGCGGGCTGGGTTATGGCGACCATTCCGCTGTAAGACACCGTATGCTGGTCTTTCGGGCCCTTGGCTCCTGTCTTGGTGGTGACAAGGATGACTCCGTTCGCACCCCTGTTTCCGTAGATGGCGCAGGCTGCGGCGTCCTTCAGCACCGATACGCTTTCGATGTCATCGGGAGAGACACTGTCGAGGCTGCCTTCGAAGCCGTCCACTATCACCAACGGATCCGTTCCACCGTTCAGGGTTCCCACTCCCCTGACCCTGATGGTCATCGATTCGGCGCCGGGCTTTCCGGAACCCTGCGACACCATCAGACCGGCGTTCATACCCTGCAGGATGGATGCCGTGGTCGTGACCGGACGGGACTGGACCTCGTCGGCATAGTCTACCATTGAGACGGCTCCGGTCACATTGACCTTCTTCTGCGTACCGTAGCCGATGACCACGGTTTCCTCTAAGTAGTTTTCTTCGGGTTCGAGAGACACGACTATGTTGCCGCGACCGTTAACGGGCACTTCCCGAGAAGTGTATCCCAAGAAATAGACGGCAAGGATTCCGTCGGGAGCCGCCTCGATCTCGAAATTTCCGTCATTGTCCGCTACGGCTCCCCTGTCGGTGCCAGGTATGGAGACCGTGGCTCCGGCCAGCGGTTCGTTGTTTTCGTCCAATATTTTTCCTTTGACGGTAATGTCCTGGGCAAACGCCGACGCCGAGGCCAGCGTTGCGACAAAGGCCGCAAGGACACATTTTATCATAGTTTTCATAATAATCGGATATTGGGTTGTCAGTTCAGTGTAAAGGTGATGGCAGTCTCCTTGAATGCAGTCGTATTCTCGACGTGTTCGGTAAAGTAGAAGTTGCCGGAGCAGGCTGTGCCTGCCGAATTGGTAACAGGCTTCGAGATAGCCGCTCTTAGCGTATTTTCAGCCGACATCACTATGGTACCGTCGACACATTCCATGCGCACCTTGATATAACCGCTCCTTATTTCATTTTCAAAAACCATATTAACGGTCTTCATCACGGAACCGGTGACTGCATCCCCGTACTGCAGCGCCCAGGTGGCCTTGCGTTTCACATCGCTGCCTTCGTATGCCGGGATTTCTTCGGTAGCGGTAGTCTTCCATTCTTCACCGTCCAAATATTTCACTTCCCAGAACACAGGGGAATTCTTGCAGCAGATAGGAATGCTGAAAGTAACTGTACTGTTTGCAGGGAATCTCTTGACAGGGATGTTGAATTCGAGGTAATCGCCCGTCCAGGCACCCTTGACGCCGAGCGTCGAGATTTTCTTGCTTGCACTGTTTACGGTTTCCAGGAACGGTGCAGGAGAAAATGCAGCACTTTCCTCGCCCCAGTTCCACTGGGCCCAGGCCTGTGGCTGATCCTGACACGACCAGTAGCCTTCTCCTCTTTTATCTGTTGTATTGACCCATCTTGGCTGCTTGGCCGCGTTGCACCACCCTTGCACGGAAGTATTGTCATCCGGATACCCGAGCGGGAACACCACAGGCCACTCCACAGGCACGATTCCGTCGCTTATCCCGTCCACTATCACCTCCACGACTTCGCCCGAGGCTATCTCCCTGCCGTTATCCTCCGCCTCCGCAAAAATCTCCACCACGGTTTCCCTGTCATTTACATCCCTGACAGTCAGTTCCATACCGCCCTCCGGCACGAAAAACGGATTCACCAGCATCGGCACAGTGGTAAATTCTTCATCCAGTTCATATCCCCCGCTGCCGAAATCCACTGTCACGCTCTTTTGCCCCGCAGACTGATCCGGAACAAAAGTCATATCCACCGCATTGCACACGCCCTCCACGGCAAGAGGATCCTCGAGGAGGCCCTCATCTGCCGGCGCAAGGGTAATGCTCTTCAGTACCGAAGGCACCCCCTCCTCTATAATGTCGCGTGCAATTCTGAAATTTATTACGGAAAAGAAACTCCTGAATTCGAGTTCCTGGGTCGGGACCACGTTTGTAGAAGATTTCGCAGCTATGAGAGTCATCTGCGACTTGATCCCTTCATCGAAATTCTGGACGGCAGGGACCGACATAGGAATTGCAGTCACATCGAAATCGCCGTCCATGTACGGGAATATCCCGTAGAACCTGAAATTATGATCCCCTTTCCTGGCTATCACGGCATCCTGCTCCGTGGCTTTTTTCAGCAGGACCGTGCTTCCGTCGGAAAGCGGAATCTGTCGAGATATCTGCGACGAAGTCCCGTCGCTTTTCATCGGATAGTTTTCTACCCCCCCCCGTTCGTACAATAGGCCATAATGCCTATCTCATCCCCGGTGGAGAAAGTCACGGCATTGCTCGATGCACTGAAACCGACTTCGAGCTCCTCGTAGTCGAGATCCTGATTGTTGTCCGCGTTCGGCTTGCAGGCCAGAACCATGGCAACCGCCAGGCAGCACAAAAGAATGTTATTGGTTTTCATGATACAATTTGTGATTAGTGATGCCACAAATTTATCATATTCCGGCACTGGAGGATGCCACAAAACAATCAAAATACTCTACAAATCCACTTTTGCAGGCCCTGCTTTCTTCATATAGTCCTGCGGCAGACACCCGTATTCCTCTTTGAAACATTTGGAAAAATACGATGCCGAATTGAAGCCGACATTATAGCTGACCTCGCTTACCAGACATTTTCCCGTGGCAAGCAGCTGGGCGCCGGCATCCATCCGGTATTTGCGTATGTACCTGTTCGGAGTCAGGCCCGTAAGCGATTTTACCTTTCGCTGCAGTGTAGGCACGCTTATATTCAGATGCCTTGCCAGAGACTCGTTGTCGAGCAGTTCGTCGGAGATGTTCTCCCTTATATAATCGTCTATGGCCGCCAGAAAGAGTTTGTCGCTCTGCGAGACAAGCTTCAGTTTGCGGGAAAGCGGCTTCGAAGCGATTTCCGTGGCCACGACGCTTTTATTCAGCAGGTTGTCTATGTTCGCAGCGAGATAATCCGGATCGAAAGGCTTTTCGAGGAACAGTACCGCCCCGCTGTTGACAGCCTCCACCTTCACATCGTCGGCAGCATCGGACGACATAATGATCACGGGGATATGCGAATACTCGAATGAAGAATTTATTTTCCTGCACAGTTCGAGGCCGGAAACCCCGGTAAGGGATATGTCGCTTATGACCAGGGATATCCTCCTGCGCTTAAGGATTTCGAATGCCTGTTCCGCACTTTCCGCAACGGTTACCGTATATTTCGCCGAAAGCCTCTTCTGCAGGTACTCCCGAAGGCCGAGACTGTCCTCGACGACCAGTATCGTTTCTCCAGAACCTGACTCCTCCTCCGGGTCTTT
This sequence comes from uncultured Bacteroidales bacterium, assembly GCA_949295645.1. Classification (GTDB taxonomy): domain Bacteria; phylum Bacteroidota; class Bacteroidia; order Bacteroidales; family UBA932; genus Cryptobacteroides. Next base: position 19,998 of record CASFLY010000157.1, read on the forward strand.
CTCTGCGCCGGCGCCCGCGGATTCTTCCGCCGAAGCCGTTTTGAGGGTCAGGACAAAGGCTATCATATTGCCGTCGTCAGCCAACGTAAGCGAGCCTCCAAGCCCAGCAGCCAGATTGCGGGCAAAGGCCAGTCCTATGCCGAAACCGCGGCGGGATTCCGGGGAGTCCTTTGAAACATACTGGACAAACGGCTTGAATATCTCCTCTTTCTTGTCATCCGGGATGCCTTCCCCGTCATTGGCGACCGAGATCTTCACATCGCCATGCCCCGCATCGGCAGACACGGAAACCTTTATCAGGGACCTTGCGTATTTCAGTGCATTATGCAGCAGGTTATTGAAAATCTTGGTCAGGGAAGATTCGTCCGCCATCACCGTTACAGGCATCTCCGGGGCGACTACTTCAAATTCAAGGTTTCTGTCGGCAGCGGCATCGGCGAACTCCCATTTAATACGTTCCAGAAGATCATCGAGCCGAACAGGCACGAGCCTGATCGCATACCGGTTCTTTTCGTTTCTGATATAGTCCAGCAGCTCCCGGACCAGCTTCGACAGATAATCTACATTATGCGTGATGATTCCCACGTCTTCCGAGTGTCTGGCAGGGATGGCGTCCGACTCGAGAAGATGCCTTAACGGAGCCTTTATAAGCATGACCGGAGTCCCGATCTCGTGGATAACGTTGGAGAAAAATGTGAGCTTCTCGTCGAACAGTTTTTCCTCCTGCCTCCTGCGTGTGCGCCTGGCGGAAAGGGCATAGAAATAACGGGCGACAAAAGCTATGACGGCGATTAACGCGAAAAAATAGAACAGATATGCGTACGGGGTCAGGTACCAGTACTGTCTTATATTGACATCCAGCGGGTTATGTCCGCTTACGCGTAAAGTATAGAAACCCGGACGAAGATTCCCGTACGATATGATTCCGTCTTCCTGAAGTGTCCGTGGAGAGTCATCGCACCCTTCGAGGATATATTCTATTCCGGCTTCGGACAGGTTCGAAAGCCGGCACACGGAAACGGTCAGCGTGAACGAATTTTCTTCGGGTCCCAGATCTATCCTGCCGGTGGCGTCTATGCTCTTTTCAAGGACAGAGCCCTCTTCCGTGGAGGCGACGATTCTGCGGCCGTCGGAAAGATACAGGTTCGTAAACACCGGGCGGCAGTAGTCGTCGTAGACATCGTGCCCATAGCTGAAAGAGTCCGGACTGAACGAGAAGAAGCCGTCCGAGGATCCGAAAAACAGTTCCCCGCCTATGGATTCCCATTGCGCATAATTCGTCAGGTTGTTGTCCGGGAGACCGCTGTTATAGTCGAACGTATAGAAACTGCCTGACGGGAAATCGCATTTTACGAGACCCTTGTCCGTCTTTGCCCAGTAATTGCCGTTCTTGTCATTTATGACCCCGTAAAAGCAGTTGGAAGGCAGATTCGGATGCGTCTTGAGACTGTAGCGCGTCACCTTGCCGTCTTCTATCCTGCAGAAGCCCGACCCGATGGTGCTGACCCAGACATTCCCTTCATTGTCGATGTTGACGCAGCTGCATTTATTGTTGGAAATACTGCCGGGATCATCCGGATTGAAAAAATAATGCTCCCGGACTTTTCCCGTCTCCAGATCGAGCCTGAACACGCCGTCATTCATCGTGGAAACCCACAAGCTTCCGCTGCCGTCATCGGCAAATGACGTCACGGAACAGTCCCCGAGACTTGCGGCTTTTTCGAAAGCCCCGTTGTCCCTGTCATAAAAAAACAGACCCAACGTCGTGCCGATGACGACCGTGCCCTTATCCGACAGACAGTCTATCCTGCTGATATTTATCTGATTGAATGCCCGCTTCCTTGCAAGCGTTCCCGCAGACAGGTCATACTCATACAGCCCCACAGGCGAGCCTATCAGCACGGCACCGTCATAATAACAGATGCTTTCCACCGGCTGCGGGAATCCGACAAGCTGCGTCAGGGAAGCGTCTGAAAACGAATATTCCAATATCCCCTTGTACGATGTCGACACATACAGCGAATTCCTTTCCGGATCGTATGAAAAATCCGTAACATTCACACCGTTCAAACTTTCCCCGCCGTCGAGCAGCAGCACCTTTTCAAACTTGGCGTTGTCCGGCACCGAAAAATTCACTCCTCCCGTCCCTGTCAGGCCAAGCCACAATCCATGGTCGGAAGAATATTCCACGCAATTTATATCATTGCTTCTCAGGGAATGTACATTGTCAGGATCGGCACGCAAATGGCGGACATTGCCGTCCGGCAGGCTGTAGACATAGAGCCCGTCGTTCGTCGACATATACAGCCGGTCTTCCCTGAATATTGCCATACTCGGAATAAAAGACCTGTCCGCATTGGATATCAAGGTTTTGCATTCCCCGTTCCGCACATTTACCACGCACAGGCCGTGATACAGGCTCGTAACCGCGAAATTGCCTGAACTGATATGGCAGACCGATGTGATATGATCCTTGTTGAAATAGTCGGACAACGGTCTGGCGTGAATATAGCTGCCGTCGAGAAGGCTTTCCCTGTCAAAATAATACAGGTTGTCCTGATAGAAAGACGCCAGCATCCCTCCGCTTCCGTCAAAGGCGAAAGAACTGATTCCCCTTTCGACAGACATTTTAGAATCCTGGTAGAAAAGCTGTCTTAGAGCCGAAGTTTTCTTGTCATAGCTGAACAGGCCCTGATCCCCGACGCTTATCCATATCGCCCCGTCAGAGTCTTCCCCTATACAGGCCACTCTTTTCGTAATCGGACATCCTTTGTCGCTATTGCAGCGGACGGGAACGAATATGTCCATATCCCTGTCATACATGGCAAGTCCGCTGTCCGTGCCTATCCAGATGTCTCCGGACGCATCCTCATATACGGCCCTGACGTAATCCGTATGCAGTCCCAGGTCGTCCTCCCTGAATATCTGTATGCTGTGCCCGTCGAACCTGTTCAGGCCCGAAGCAGTCCCTATCCACGCAAATCCGTAGCTGTCGATACATATTGCAGTGATGTGGTCGTTGCTCAAATCGCTGTTCATCGAAGACAGCGAGGAAAGGTAAATATTGGCGGAGGCCGCCACATCGGACAGAAGTGCCGCCACCAGTATGCCGAACAGTTTTACGAGCCTCATTTCCAGGGATTTCTTGAGAAATCATGCCCTGACTGCCCCGAAGCGGGAGGAAAGGAGAGCGGTGACGGCGGAAACCTTTTCCGAGAGAAGTTCGTCGGAGACGGCTTCGCAGATGAAACGCAGGTACGGTTCGGTGTTGGACGGGCGGATGTTGAACCACCAGGAAGGGAATTCCACACGGTAGCCGTCGAAATCCATAGTCGCCTCAGGGGTTTCGGAAGAAGTGAAATAGTCGCGGACTGCATCCATTGCGCCTTTTTTGTCTTCGACCCTGAAATTTATCTCACCCGAATTCCTGTACTTGGCTATGCGGGATATGAGGCCGCTGACAGAAACCCCTTTCTTTTTCATGTCGGCTATGACATTGAGTATCAGAATGGAAGCCAGAAGCCCACTGTCGGAATAGAAAAAGTCGCGGAAATAGTAATGTCCGGCCAGTTCGCCTCCGAAGACGCCGTCCAGTTCACGCAGTTTTCTTGCGGCAAAGGCCCTTCCGACTTTCCACGTGACCATTTCCGCCCCCATAGGCACAAGGTATTCTCCTACGGCCTTGGAACTTCTTATATCCTGAAGCACTATTCCCCTCTCCCCTCTTTTCTCCAGGAAATAATGTCCAAGTACGGCGATCATCAGATCCGGGGAAATGAAGCGGCCTTGTCCGTCGGTGAACATCACCCTGTCCGCATCCCCGTCGTAAATGACGCCGATGTCGGCACTTGTCTCTGTCACCAGTTTCCTCAAGGCTTCCACATTCCCGGGTACCAACGGGTTCGGCTCGTGATTGGGAAAACGGCCGTCCATTTCATCGAAAATATACGCCGGGGCCGACCCGAAGATTTCCTTTGCGTACAAAACGGACATTCCGTTCGACAGGTCGAAAGCTATCTTCAGTCCGCTGTAGTCCTCCTTGTATTCAAGGAGAAAGTCCAGATAGTCCCTGTGTATGTCTTTCTGACGGAGCCGTCCCCTGACGGCTGCCTTCACGCAGGGCCTCCCCTGCTCTATCCAGTCACGGATCTGTCCCAGGCCGTTGTCCAACCCCACTGGCAGGGCGTTTTCCATAGACACTTTCAAACCGTTGTACTCTGCCGGGTTGTGCGAGGCGGTTATCTGCACCGAAGCCTTGAAACCATAGCGGGCAGTGCCGAAATAGACCATAGGGGTGGTGCTCAGGCCGAGGTCGCAGACATCGGCGCCGGCGTCCAGGATGCCATTTACGAGATATTCGTGTATCTCCGGCGAAGACACCCTGCAGTCCCTCCCGACCAGCACTTCGCCGGCTCCAAGAAGTTCCGGCAGGAAATACCCCACCTTGTAGGCTGTCTCCCGGTCGAAATCCACATTGTAGATTCCCCTGATGTCATACGCGTGAAATGCTCCCATAACGATGTCCTTTTTCCGGTTCCGGATTTCAGAAGCCGTTTCGATTTTTATGAAAATTTCTTTTACGGTCTCTTATTCTTCAAGTCTGGTCTTGTAACGGGCCGAGACCTTTCCCTTTGCGATATTCAGAAGTTTTTTTGTAATGAGCTTCCTGCGGATCGGGGCCACCCTGTCCACAAATACCTTCCCGTCGAGATGGTCGAGTTCGTGCTGCACCATCCTGCAGGCGAACCTGTCCAGTTCCTCCGTCACTTTCCTGAAATCCCCGTCGTAGTATTCGATCTTTATTTTGGACGGCCTGCGCACATCCGCATAAATCCCCGGCACGCTCAGACAGCCCTCCGAATAGTCGCAGGTCTCCCTGCTCTCTTCGAGCACCACGGGATTTATCATTGTCCTGCGGAAATCCTTCAGATAGTCATAGACATCAGCCACCACGGTACCGTCCACTATAAGGATACGCAGCGATTCCCCCACCTGAGGCGCCGCCAGCCCGCAGCCGTCGGCATATTTCAGTGTCTCTTTCATGTTCTCCACCAAAGCGGAAATCTCTTCTTTCCTGTCGAGATCCGCCTCCTTCGCAGGCTCGCGCAAAACAGCCGAACCGTACAGATATATAGGCAGTTTCATAAATTATCCTGTTTTATGTTTTTTCACTTGCATAGCATCATTCCGGCACGGAAGGCACGCGCCCGGCATCTACCTTCTTCCCCGACGGCCTCCCTTCGACATCACGGCGGTGTCGGGAACATTGTCCGGCATCACCGGACCCCCTCCCGATGTCCTGTCCAGGTAGGTCTGAAGGATTATTGCCGCGCTTATCCTGTCGACCTGCTCCTTGTCCCTTCTGTCCTTCATTTTCATTCCCCCGTCTATCATTGCCCTGTGGGCCAGGACAGAGGTGAAACGCTCGTCTTCGGTGACTATCCGTGTGTCCGGGAAATTTTTCCTCAGCAGCCTGATGAACGCATCGACATCCTTTGCCGCCTCGGAAGGAGTATTGTCGGTGTTCAGCGGATACCCCACCACAAACAGAGTCACATTCTCTTTTTCGGCATATTTTTTAAGATAATCTATTATCTTTGCAGAATGTACTGTATCCAATGCGGACGCGAAAATGCCGAGCGGGTCGCTGACTGCGATTCCGACCCGTTTTCTGCCATAATCTATGCCGATGATTCTGTCCATACAGGGTACAAAGGTAACAAATTTTTAATATGCAGAACAAAGCCAGGAAAGTCAGGAATTTCCGACTCAGCCTCATAGACAACGAAACGCACAAGCCAGTGTTTGTCACCCGGTTCACGAAACGGAGCTTCGTCATCGCCGCCGTCATATCGGCCGTCACGGTCTGCCTCGTCATTTTCTCGGTCATAGCGTTCACGCCCGTAAGGACCTGTATTCCGGGCTACCCTGACTCCCGGGCAAAACGGGCCGCCGTCCGGAATGCCATCAGAATCGATTCCCTCGAGATGATCGTCTCGCGCTGGGAGCTTTATTCAGAAAATCTCAAACGCATTCTGGAGGGGGAGGAAGCCATCAGGATAGACAGTATCGTCAAACGGTTCGCCGAGGAAAACAAGACCCGGTACTCGGAGGATGAAATAAAGAAAAGGGACTCGATCCTGCGGTCCAATGTCAGCAGGGAAGAACAGTTCAGCCTTTCACTGGCGGAAAGCCGCAATCTGCACATCGAGGGGATGCACTTCTTCTGTCCTCTCAAGGGGATAATCTCCCAGGAATACGATCCGCTCATACACCCGTTTATCGACATTACGGCTCCGGCCAACTCAATGGTCTACGCCACGCTCGACGGGACGGTCATATCTTCGGGCTGGAACGACGAGTCAGGCTACACGATCCAGATACAGCACTCGAACGACATAATCTCGATCTACAAGCATAACCAGAAGCTGCTCAGGAAAGTAGGGGACAAGGTAACGGCCGGGGAGCCTATCGCCGTGGTGGGGAATACCGGCATCCTGACCACTGGAGACCACCTGCATTTCGAACTGTGGTACAAGGGAGAGGCTGTCGATCCGACAAAATACATCAATTTCTGATCAGATGGAAAGTTCAGGACAGACACCGAAACGGAGGATAGCGATACTCGGCTCTACGGGCTCGATAGGCAGGCAGGCGCTGGATGTGATCCGCCAGCACAGGGATATGTTCGAGGTGGAGCTTCTGACAGCCAACAACAACAGCAGTCTCCTGGCGGAGCAGGCACTGGAGTTCGGCGCGAACAGTGTGGTGATATGCAACGTCGCCAGATACGACGAGGTAGCCGTTGCCCTGCAGCCGCACGGCATAAAGGTGTTCGCCGGGATGAAATCGGTGTGCGATCTGGTAGCAGGAGAAAACATAGACATAGTGCTGACTGCAATGGTGGGGTTCAGCGGGCTGGAGTCGACGGTCGCCGCGATAAAGGCGGGAAAGGCCATTGCCCTGGCCAACAAGGAGACGCTGGTGGCGGCCGGAGAAACGGTAATGGCCCTGGCCCGCAGGTACCGCGTCCCGATCCTGCCGGTGGATTCGGAGCATTCGGCCATTTTCCAGTGTCTTCAGGGGTCTTGCGGCGCTGTCCTGTCCAGGATACACCTTACGGCCTCGGGCGGCCCGTTCAGGACCTGGAGCCGGGAGGAAATCGCGAAAGTAACGAAAAAGGAGGCGCTGAAACATCCGCGATGGAATATGGGGGCCAAGGTGACGATAGATTCGGCCACTATGATGAACAAGGGTCTGGAGGTAATGGAGGCAAAATGGCTGTTCGGAGTAGAGCCGTCGCAGATAGAAGTCGTGGTGCATCCGCAGTCGGTCATCCATTCCATGGTAGAATTCGAAGACGGGGCAGTGATGGCGCAGCTCGGACATCCTGACATGCGCGAACCGATACAGTATGCGTTGTCATACCCTCACAGGCTGCCCCTGAACAACAGGAAACTGGATTTTGCCGAGCTCGCGGAGCTGACATTCCAGGCTCCCGACACGGAAAGGTTTCCTGCCCTGTCCCTTGCATACGAAGCAGTCAGGCGCGGAGGCAATATGCCCTGTATTATGAACGCTGCAAACGAGGTGGCGGTAAACGCGTTCCTCGATGACAGAATCGGGTTTTACGACATCAGCGGCATCATCTCGGAAACGATGGACGGCGTGGATTTTGTCAGCGGGCCCGACCTCGACACGATCTTCCGGACCAACAAGGCCGCTATGGCCAAAGCTCTGGAAATCACGGAAAAATTCGCTTTCAAACGTTAAATTTCGACAAAAGGCACTTATTCGGAAATGATAGTTCTATTGAAAATATTGCAGGTGATACTTGCACTTTCGGTCCTTATCCTCGTCCATGAACTGGGGCATTTCTTTTTTGCCAAAATATTCAGGATCAGGGTGGACAAATTCTACCTGTTCTTCGATGCCGGCTTTGCCCTGTTCAGGTTCAAACCGAAAAATTCGGAGACGGAATACGGAATCGGCTGGCTGCCGCTCGGCGGATATTGCAAAATATCCGGAATGGTCGACGAGTCCATGGACATGGAGTCCCTGAAAAGCGAGCCGAAGCCCTGGGAATTCAGGAGCAAACCGGCCTGGCAGAGACTCCTCGTGATGTTCGGAGGCGTGTTGTTCAACTTCATTTTCGCCATTTTGGTATATATAGGTATAATGGCAGGGTGGGGCGAGAGCTATATCAGCAACGAGGACAGCGAAATCTATGTCAATGAACTGGCCTACGAGATGGGCTTCCGCAACGGGGACAGAATCCTGAAGTTCGACGACTATGTTCCGGAGCGGTTCGAGATGCTGCAGGCCGATATGGCCCGCCAGACGGCGAAAAAGGCGACAGTGCTCAGGGACGGGGACACTTTGGATATCTATCTCGACCAGAATATGATAGGCGACGTGCTGAACACGCCGGGGATGTTCGATCTGGCAATTCCTTTCGTAGTGGATACCGTACCGGCGACCTCGCCGAACTTCGGTGCGGGGCTGATGCGCGGGGACAGGATCACGGCCGTGGACGGCAAGCCCGTGGAGTTCCTCCAGGATTCGCGGGAAATACTCAAAGGCTGTGAAGGCAGGGGCATAGACATCACGGTTGTCAGGGGCAACGACACTCTGCAGATGCCAGTACAGGTGGACACGAACGGTCTTTTAGGCATTTATGCTTCCATGCCCGGAATCAGGACCAAAGAGTATTCCGGTCTCTCGGCTATCCCGGCCGGGGTGAAACTCACGTTTTCGACTATCGGAGGCTATCTGCAGGATCTGAAACTGGTATTCACGCCGAGCACGGAGGCATACAAGTCTGTCGGGAGCTTCATCGCCATGGGGCAGATATTCCCTTCCGCCTGGGACTGGTACAGATTCCTGAACATACTGGCACTGCTGTCGATAATGCTCGGGGTGATGAATCTGATCCCTATTCCGGGACTCGACGGCGGACACATAGTGTTCACCCTGTACGAAATGGTTACTGGACACAAGCCGAGCGACAAGCTCCTCGCCGGGGCGCAGATGGTGGGAATGGCCCTTCTGCTGGGAATTATGATACTGGCTTTCGGAAACGATATCGGCCGGCTGCTGAAATGACCGCAGGGGCCCGAAGCCTGATTTTTCAGACATAATATTAATAACGGTAAGATAAGATGAAACGATTTGGGATTTTGACCATACTGGCACTGGCCGCACTAACGGTGGTTTCCTGCAAAGGGAGCGGGAAAAGGCTGCTGCCCAACGTCAGCGGGAAAGCCGGCGAAGTCATAGTAGTGATAAACCAGGCCGACTGGGAGGGAGAGGTCGGCAACAGTGTCAGAGAGCTGCTTGCCAGCGACTGCCCTTTCCTGCCGCAGAAAGAGCCTCTGTACAACCTTGTCAATATCACCCCTCAGAACTTCACCAATATCTTCCAGATACACAGGAACATTCTGCTTATGGAAATCGGCCGTGGAATCGATTCTTCGAAAGTGGTATTCCGTTCCGATGTATGGGCCAGGCCGCAATGCGTGATCTCGGTCTACGCCAAGGACAGCGAAGAGGCTCTGGAAATCCTGGAATCGGACGGAAGGAACATCCAGACCATGCTCGAACAGGCCGAAAGGGACAGGATCATCGCCAATTCCAAAATGTACGAGGAGACCTCGCTCCGTCCTCTGGTATGCAGGTTCGCAGGCGGCTCGCCTTATTTTCCGGCAGGATACAAACTGAAAAAGCAGACTTCCGATTTCATCTGGATAGCATACGACACTCAAATCCTCCAGGATGTATTCGTCTACAAATTCCCTGTAACGGGGCAGGATGACCTGAGCCCGGAAAATCTTCTCGCCAAGCGCAACGAGTTCCTGAAGAACAACGTCCCGGGAATGTTCGAGAACACATATATGACCACAAGCGGCATCACGATGCCTTCCGTGGAGTATCTGAAATACAAGGGACGGGATTTTGCCGAGATGCGCGGCTTCTGGGAAGTCTACAACGACTATATGGGCGGCCCGTTCGTCTCGCACGCATTCTACAGCCAGGACGGAACGGAGGTGATTGTCATCGAAGGCTTTGTATATGCCCCGAAATACGACAAACGCAACTATATGCGCGAAGTCGAGTCTATTCTCTATTCTTTTGAATGGAACAATTCCGGCCGAAAAGATTAAAAATATTTTGCAGGTACAAAAATATTACATACCTTTGCACTCCCGAAAAAGAAACGGGTGATTGAAGTCCAACGCGACATCGCCCGAAAAAACGGGAAAATTCGAAGTTTGTTTTGAGTGAGAGCAAGGCGGACGCCCGACGAGGAAGGGAGTTTACTTCCGTAAATGACCGACCGAGGATGAAGTCCAACGCCGCTATCGCTCAAAAGAAACGAGAAGAGTTCGAAGTTTGTTTTGAACGAGAATAAGGCGGACGCCCGACGAGGAAGGGAGTTTACTTCCGTAAATGACCGACCGAGGACGAAGTCCAACGAAGTTATCGCTCAAAAGAAACGAAAAGAGTTCGAAGTTTATTTTGGGCGAGAACAAGGCGGACGCCCGACGAGGAAGGGAGTTTACTTCCGTAAATGACCGACCGAGGATGAAGTCCAACGCC
>CASFLY010000158.1 GCA_949295645.1 uncultured Bacteroidales bacterium
CGGAATTCAAGGGCGTGAGGATACTGTTGGAAGTGTGCTACGACCTCCGGTTCCCGGTCTGGGCACGGAACAGGGGCGACTACGATATGATAATCTATGTGGCCAACTGGCCTGTACAGAGGATAGAGGCCTGGAAGACACTGCTCAGGGCCAGGGCAATCGAGAACCAGTGCTTCGTGTGCGGGGTGAACCGCGTAGGGGCGGATCCCGGCAACAGGTACTGCGGAGGCACAGCCGCCATAGGGCCGAACGGGAACACCATAGCCGCCTGTACGGACGGAGAAGAGGGGGCCGCTGCGGCAGAGCTCGACATCGCCCTGCTGAACAAGTTCAGAGGCACCTTTCCTGTCCTTGCGGACGCCGATGCCTTCGATATCCGGGCCATTGCGGAAGACCCTGCGATTCAGAAACGATAAAACGACGATAAAATGACTACTAAACTTTTGCTTGGAGATGAAGCGGTGGCCCTCGGGGCGATAAATGCCGGGCTGAAGGGTGTGTATGCCTACCCCGGGACGCCGAGCACCGAAATCACGGAATATATCCAGAACTACGAGGCGCGGAACGCCGACGGCATACACTGTACCTGGAGCAGCAACGAAAAGACGGCCATGGAAGCGGCCCTGGGGATGTCGTACGCCGGATGCCGGAGCATGGTCTGCATGAAGCATGTGGGAATGAACGTAGCGGCAGACGCCTTCGTGAACTCCGCCATGACGGGAGTGAACGGAGGCCTTGTCGTAGTGGCTGCGGATGACCCGTCCATGCACTCGTCCCAGAACGAGCAGGATTCCCGGTTCTACGGGAAATTCGCAATGATCCCGATGCTGGAGCCCTCTACCCAGCAGGAAGCCTACGATATGATGGACTATGCCTTCAAGCTGTCCGAGAAGGAAAAGCTTCCTGTCCTCCTGAGGCTTACCACCAGGCTGGCGCACTCGCGTGCCGCCGTGTCCGTAGAAGAGGGAAAAAGCTGCGTGAAGAGCCTGCCCGTGGCCAAAGACCCCAGGTCCTGGGTGCTGCTTCCGGCCAATGCCCGCAGGAAAAACGACCTTCTGACAGCCGCCCAACAGCATCTTGAAGACCTTGCGGCCGAATCGCCGTTCTCATCCCTGATGTTTCCGGGAAAGGGTCCTGGACATAAAGGGCTCGGAATCATCGCCACGGGTACGGGATACAATTACGTTATGGAAAACAGGGCGCTCGAGGCGGACATCCCCGTACTGAAAGTCGCCCAGTATCCCCTGCCGGCCACTATGGTAAGGGCTCTGGCCGAGGCCTGTACGGAAATCCTCGTCGTCGAAGACGGGCAGCCGTTCGTGGAGGAACAGGTAAAGGCGATGGTCGGGGCAGGATACAGGGTCAGCGGCAAACTTACGGGAGCGCTCCCCCGCACCGGCGAACTGAATCCCGACATAGTGGCCGCAGCCCTCGGACGCGAGCCGGAACAGTTCTATGCCAGGCCGCAGGGCATCGTCCCGAGACCTCCGGCATTGTGCCAGGGCTGCGGGCACAGGGACGTGTACATTTCCCTGAACAAGGTGCTTGCGTCATACCCGGATGCCCGCGTCTTCGCCGATATAGGCTGTTACACCCTCGGGGCCCTGCCTCCTTTCTGTGCGATAGACAGCTGCGTGGATATGGGTGCTTCCATCACGATGGCCAAGGGAGCTGCCGATGCCGGAGTCTGGCCGGCCGTTGCCGTCATCGGGGATTCGACATTCACGCACAGCGGAATGACCGGACTTTTGGATGCCGTCAATGACGGTTCGGACATCACGGTGGTCATTTCGGACAACCTCACCACGGCGATGACCGGCGGACAGGATTCCGCGGGGACGAATAAGTTCGAGGTCATCTGCATAGCCCTCGGGGTGGCTCCGGAGCACGTCCGTGTCGTGGTGCCGCTGCAGAAGAATATGGAGGAAATCACAGCCGTAATCAGGGAAGAACTCGACTACCACGGGGTTTCCGTCATCATCCCGCGGCGCGAGTGCATCCAGACGCTTTCAAGAAAGGCCAGGGCCGCAAAACGCTGAAAGGCGGACCTGCACAGTCCGGCGGCAAGGTGCCGGGACCGGTTTATCAACAGACAAAAACAGACAGAGATGAAATACGATATAATTCTTTCAGGGGTAGGCGGACAGGGCATACTGTCGATAGCCACCGTTATAGGCGATGCAGCGGTAAATGCCGGGCTGTATCTGAAACAGGCAGAAGTACACGGGATGAGCCAGCGCGGCGGAGAAGTGGAGTCCGGCCTGCGCCTTTCCGATTCGGCCATCTGTTCAGACCTGCTTCCAAAGGGCTCTGCGGACATGATTCTGTCGATGGAGCCGATGGAGGCCCTGAGGTATCTGCCGTTCCTGTCGAAAGACGGCTATGTGGTCACTTCTTCGACCCCCTACAGGAACATCCCGGACTACCCGGAAGATGCCGTCCGTGCGGCATACGAAGCCCTTCCGCATACGGTAGTGACGGATATAGAGAAAATCGCCGGGGAAAACGGCATGCCGAAATCGGCCAATATGGTCCTGCTCGGGGCGGCTGCCCGCCATATCGGCATACTGACGCCGGAACAGCTGAAGCAGAGCATAGAAAACGTGTTCCTCCGCAAGGGCCCTCAGGTAGTGGATATGAACCTCCGCGCTTTCGATTTAGGATTCCGTTAATATTTTGTTGACAAAATTTCTTTCCCTTTACCGAAATATTTCCGCAAGACTATGAAAAACAAGAAGATTCCGTACATAGAAAGGGACATCAGCTGGCTGTATTTCAACAGGAGGGTGCTGCAGGAGGCCTGCAAGGCTGATGTGCCCCTGCTTGAGCGCCTGTCATTCCTCGGCATCTATTCGAACAACCTCGACGAATTTTTCCGCGTCCGTGTCGCATCCCAGACGCGCATCGCGGAATGGGACGGGAAGCAGGGAGCAAAGGAAGCGGCGGCGGCAAAGGGCATCGTCAGACAGATTTCGAAGCTGAATGCCAGATACCAGAAAGAATACGAGGAAGGCGTCCAGAACGTGTACAAGGCCCTAAGAGACGAGAATATCTGCCTGATTTCCGACAGCGAGGTGACGCCGGACCAGCTCGGGTTCATCCACTCGTACTATGACGAAAAGATAGACGGGCTGATCGTGCCTGTCAGATTCTCCTCTGTCAAGCACCTGGACTACGAATCGGACCAAAGCATCTATCACGCCGTCAGGGCGGTAAGGACAACATCAAGCGGCAAAAGGGTCTACGAATACGCATTTTTCGAACTTCCGGTGCAGAGCTGCGGGAGGTTTGTCCGTCTTCCGGACAAGGACGGGAAAAGCTACATAATGTATCTGGACGACATAGTCAGGTGCTCGCTGCCGAAGATTTTCGCCGGGGCCGGATGTTCGGATTTCGAGTCGTACGCTTTCAAGTTCACCCGGGACGCGGAGATGGAAATAGATGACGACCAGAGGAGCGGCATCCTGCAGAAGATATCCAAAGGGCTGAAAAGCAGAAAAAAGGGAGAGGCCCTGCGGGTGGTCTACGACAGCAGCATGCCTGCCGACCTGTTGAAAAGGGTGATGGGGAAATTAGACCTGGGCCTCAGCGACACTGTAGTGGAGGGCGGCAGGTACCAGAATCACAAGGATCTGATGAAATTCCCGGACTGCGGACGGAAAGACCTGAAATACAAGCCTATGCCGCCAATCATCCAGGCTCCGTTCAGAGAGTCGGGAAGCATCATCGACAGGATAAGGGAGCAGGACAGGTTCCTCCA
>CASFLY010000159.1 GCA_949295645.1 uncultured Bacteroidales bacterium
CGCTGAAAGCATCTAAGCGCGAAGCCGTCTCCGAGATGAGACTTCTGTGAGGGCCGTAAGAGACGATTACGTAGATAGGCAGGAGGTGTAAAGGCAGCGATGCCAAAGCCGACCTGTACTAATAGCCCGAAGCCTTCTTTCTGGAGAAGCATACAGGCCGTAAGAAATTACGGAGTTATTTATTCCCGAAGGTATACTGCGGTGGTAAGAGCAGTGAGGACCCACCTCTACCCATACCGAACAGAGAAGTTAAGCTCACTAACGCCGATGGTACTGCCCGACCAGGTGGGAGAGTAGGAAGCCGCCGCTTTTAACACAGGAGGACTGATTCAGAATTCTGAGTCAGTCCTCTTTTTATTATCTTTGCGTTATGTACGCACTGGTCGACTGCAACAATTTTTTCGTCTCCTGCGAGCGGGTTTTCAGACCCGGACTCGAGGGAAAGGCGGTCGTGGTCCTGTCGAACAATGACGGGTGTGTCGTGGCGAGAAGCAATGAAAGCAAGGCGATGGGAATAAGGATGGGTACGCCGTTCTATCAGGTCAGCGGCTATGTCGAGAGAGGGAAACTCGAGGTCTGCTCTTCCAACTATACCCTTTATGGCGACATGTCGGGCAGGGTGATGTCCATCCTGGCGGATGCCGTCCCGAAAATAGAAATCTATTCCATCGATGAAGCGTTTCTCGTCCTTGACGGCATAAATCCGGAAAAGATAGGGCCGCTGTGCGCATCTACGGTGGGCAAGGTCAGGAAATGGACGGGAATTCCGGTCAGTATAGGAGTGGCTCCGACAAAGACTCTCGCAAAGATAGCGAGCCATTTTGCGAAGAAATACAAGGGGTACCATGGCGTATGTATGATAGATGACGACCGGAAGCGGGAAAAGGCCCTGTCCCTTACACCTGTCGCCGAAGTCTGGGGAATCGGGCGAAGGATAGCTCCAAAACTTGCCGAAGCGGGAGTCAGAACCGCTCTGGACTATGTCAGAAGACCGGAATCCTGGATAAAGGAAAATTATATGCTGGCCGGTTTGCGCACCTGGATGGAACTGCAGGGTACAGTTTGCATCGAGGCAGAAACGGAGACTGCACGCAAGTCCATCTGCACTTCCCGGTCGTTCGCGGATATGCTTGAAGATGAAGACGGCATTTCTCAGAAAGTGGCGGATTTTGCTGCGCACTGCGCTTTGAAACTCAGGCAGGAAGGGACTGCGGCCCAGGATGTTACCACTTTTCTTCATACGAACAGGTTCAGGGATGACCTGGCGCAATATTACCCGTCTGCGACCGTGAGGCTCGACACTGCGGCAAGCAATACCAAAGAAATCGTTGCAGCGGCCTTGCGGGCTCTCCACACCATTTACAGGCCAGGCTACAAATACAAAAAGGCTGGAGTGACCGTCAGCAATATCGTGCCTGCAGGGTCTGTAGATGCGGCATTGTTCGGTTTCGACCCTGAAGACAGGGCCAGGAACGACGCCATCTCCAGGGTTATGGACACAGTGAACGGCAAGGACGCCTCATTGCTGCGCTTCGCATCCCAGAAATCCGGCAATTATGCGTCAGGCATACGCAGCGAGCACCGTTCGCGCCGCTATTCCACCGTATTTGACGAAATCATTGAAATAAAGTAAGACATTCCGCAAAAACAGTTAAATTTGTAAGATATGTGGAATAAACTAACTAAACGATAAAGTTATGCTAAAAGTCAATTTGGGAGGATGCAGTTCCTTTGTCAAAACAGCGGATTATGAGAAATATGTAGAAAAGGCACTCGGTGCATTCGATGTCCTGGAGTCCGAGACCGGGGCCGGAAATGATTTTCTCGGCTGGAAACACCTGCCTACTTCCACGCCCGAGTCGCTTGTGGCGGATTGCGAGGCGATCAGGGATGCGTGGAAAGCGAAAGGGGTGAACCTTGTCATAGTGATCGGCATCGGCGGTTCTTATCTCGGAGCCAAATGTGCGCTGGAAGCCCTTTCGCACTCGTTTGCAAAGCAGCTCGCTTCGGCGAAAGACTCTATGGAAGTGGTTTTTGCCGGGCATAATCTCTCGGAAGAGTACATAAGCGAACTTATGGATCTCGCAGGGGAGCGCAACATAGCAGCCGTAGTCATCTCCAAGTCCGGAACAACTACGGAACCGGCAGTGGCGTTCAGGCAGATCAAGAACTATATCGAGGAGAAATACGGCAAGGCCGAGGCTGCGGAAAGGATAGTGGCCGTGACCGATGCAAGGAAAGGTGCGCTGAAGTCGCTCTCCACACAGGAAGGCTACAAGACTTTCGTGATAGAGGACAATGTCGGGGGCCGCTTTTCCGTACTAACTCCTGTCGGTATCCTTCCTGTCGTCCTGGCCGGCTTTGACATAAGGAAGATGCTCGCGGGTGCGGCGGAGATGGAAAAGGCTTCCGCAGTGCGTTCCGCTGAAAATCCTGCGGTGCAGTATGCCGCAATGAGGAACCTCCTGTATGACAACGGCAAGAAAATCGAAATCCTCGTCTCGTATAACCCGAAACTCCAGTATCTCGGAGAATGGTGGAAGCAGCTCTATGGAGAGTCCGAGGGTAAGGACGGCAAGGGAATCTTCCCTGCATCCGTCAATTTCACAACCGACCTGCATTCGATGGGACAGTATATCCAGGACGGTGAGCGGATTCTGATGGAAACGGTAGTTACCGTGGAAAACAGCAACCGTTCGATGACTATCGTAGATGACCCTCAGAATCTCGACGGCCTGAATTTCCTGACGGGCAAGCATGTCGAGCACTGCAACGCCATGGCGGAACTCGGCACGAAACTGGCCCATATTGATGGAGGCGTTCCCCAGCTGTCCGTATCCATTGAAAGGATAGACGAGTACAATCTCGGAGCCCTGTTCTATTTCTTCGAGAAAGCCTGCGGCATAAGTGCCTACATCCTCGGGGTCAATCCGTTCAACCAGCCGGGAGTCGAAGCCTACAAGAAGAACATGTTCGCCCTTCTCGGCAAGCCGGGCTACGAAGCCCAGGCGGAAGAGCTGAAGAAAAGACTTTAGCGAGGCATCATTACAGCATCTGTCCGCCGATGAATTCCCTCATTATGGAATTCGGCGGAACGGCGGCGATTTCTGCCGGGGAGAGGGCTACGATATAGTCCAGGAACTTCAGAAGGCGGACAGATTCGGTATATGCCGGGGAATTCGGCGCAATACGGCGCAGGAGCGGTTCGGCATAGTATTTAAGCAACGGCAGTTCGAAAATCAGGGCTGAATTGAAAGCCGCATCTGCATTTTCCTGAAAAGGGAAGATGTTGCGGTTTTCCCCTCGCCTTACGCTGTGCCAGCGCATTATCGTGGATTCCGGACTTACGCCCCGGACACGGTTGTCCCGGACCATACGCCGCAGCAGGCGGTTGTCGGAGGTCGAGATATTGTTGTTTTCGTCCAGGGACAGCGACGTCAGGGCGGAGGCATAGACTCTGAAAATGCGGGAATTGTCCACGGCGGAAGTCATCTCGGGATTCAGGGCGTGGATGCCTTCCATAATCAGGATGTCGTTTTCGTCGAGATGCAGGGTGTCTCCCTTGAATGTCCGTTTGCCTTCCTTGAAGTCGAAACACGGGATTTCTATGGTTTTCCCCGAAAGCAGATCGTTCAGCTGGCTGTTCAGCAGATCCAGATCCATTGCGTGCAGGGATTCGAAGTCGTATTCTCCGTTTTCGTCTTTAGGGGTATGTTCCCTGTCTACGAAATAGTTGTCCAGTTCGATGACTTTCGGGTTCATGCCCAGGACTTTGCACTGTATGGCCAGACGCTTCGACGAGGAGGTCTTGCCGCTGCTTGACGGCCCGGCGATCATTATGATTTTGGACTTGTCGCGCCTTTCGTAAATCATGTCGGCGATGTCGGCATATTTTCTTTCGTGCAGTGCTTCCGCGATGTTTATCAGCTGTACGGCGCCTCCTTCGGATATTACCTTGTTCAGGGTGCCGACGCCTTTTACCCCGGTAATTTCGCACCAGCGCGAATATTCCTGCAGGGTAGCGGCGAGTTTGGACTGCCTTTTCATCGGAGTCACCCTGTCAGTTTTCCCCTCTTCAGGGAACTGGAGACAGAATCCGCTGTTGAACCCCACCAGGTCGAATATCTTAAGGCAGCCTGTAGACGGTACGAGAGGCCCGTAGAACGTGTCGGCGTCACCTCCGAGGAAGTAGACGCTGTAAGTGAATTTGCCGAGTGACTGCAGCAGGTTGGCCTTGTCGGGCTGGCTGTTTTCGAGAAACAGTTTCTCCGCTTCTTTCGCGGACATTTTCATCTTGTTGAAGTGCAGATCGGCAAAAATGAGTTCCTGCATACGTTCCTTTATCCTTTCGATTTCCTCGTCAGTGACGAAATGGGTCGGCAGGATCCCGTCATCATTCGGATTCTGCTCCCGGATTTCGCAGTACAGGCCGCTCGGCAGGGAATATTCTATAAGAAGGATCTTGTCAGGATAAAGGTCGCGGATGGCGTGCTGCAGGACAAAACACAGTGACCGGATATAAGTCCTGCGTCCGTCCGGGTGGTTATAGCCGATGAATTCGACCTTGTGAGGCATCATGACAGGAAAGTCGAGTTCCTTGAGTGCGTGGTCCACGAGGGCTGCGAGCACAGGAAGGCATTCTCCTGTCTTTTCATCTGTAACAGTCCTGCAGAACTCGTCCGAAAGCGAGGACAGGTGCGTGCCTGTTCCGACTTTGTGGTATGACTTGTCGTTTTCGCAGTAAATTACCGTTTCTTCCATATAATCGATATTATCAGCAGTTTGTCCGGGAGCCCGTTTGCAGGGAACCTGGAAGACCTACAAAATCTCAGCCAGATACGGTCCTGTGACAGATTCCGGATTTCTTGCAAGCTCTTCCGGTGTTCCGCTGGCCACGACAAAACCTCCGGCCTTGCCGCCTTCCGGACCGAGATCGAACAGGTAGTCCACGGACTTGAGCACATCGAGGTTGTGTTCGATGACTATGACGGTATTACCTTGTTCTACAAGCTGTTGCAGTACGTTCAGCAGTACTTTTATATCCTCGAAATGAAGTCCTGTCGTCGGCTCGTCAAGAATGTAAAGGGTGTTTCCCGTGCCTTTCCGTCCGAGTTCCGCCGCCAGTTTCATTCTCTGGCTTTCCCCTCCGGACAGGGTGACTGCCGACTGTCCGAGCCGCACGTATCCCAGGCCTACGTCCGTCAGGGCTTTCAGTTTCTGGCTTATGGACGGGATATTTTCGAAAAAGCCGTAAGCCTCGCTGATGGACATCTCGAGTACGTCATCGATGTTTTTGTTTTTGTACTTTACCGCCAATGTGTCTTCCTTGTATCTCCGTCCGCGGCATTCCTTGCAGACCACGTTTACGGAAGGCAGGAAATTCATTTCGATGACCTTGATCCCGGCGCCTTTGCATTCCTCGCACCTTCCCCCGGGCACATTGAAGGAAAACCGCCCTGCCTTGAATCCGCGGATTTTCGCATCCGGGGTCGATTCGAAAAGCATCCTGATGTCGTTGAACACGCCGGTGAATGTGGCAGGGTTGCTTCTCGGGGTGCGTCCTATCGGGCTTTGGTCGATTTCTATCAGCTTGTCGATGTTTTCGATTCCGGTTACCGCATCGCAGGGCAGGGCCTGCAGCCTGGCATTGTAGAACTTGTTCTTCAGTACCGGCATCAGGGTTTCGTTTATCAGCGATGATTTTCCGCTGCCGCTTACCCCGCTTATCCCGATGAGTATTCCGAGAGGGAAGTCGATATCGACGTTTTTCAGATTATTGCCCCGTGCGCCCCTGATTCCGAGGAAGCTGCCGTTGCCCGGACGCCTTGTCCGGGGCACCGGAATCGAGTTCTTTCCAGTCAGATAGTCGAGGGTGACGGATTCGCCCATAACAGTGTGCCCGAGCGTATCCCCGTCCGGGACAATCCCTTTTACGGCATAGTCCACAGGTGCATTGAGACATATCCTGCCTCCGTTTTCTCCTGCACCCGGGCCTACATCCACAAGCCAGTCGGCCGACATCATCGTTTCCGCGTCATGCTCTACCACCATCACGGAATTCCCCTCGTCCCGCAGTTTTTTCAAGGATGAGATAAGCTTCCTGTTGTCCCGCTGGTGCAGCCCGATGCTCGGCTCGTCGAGGATGTAAAGGACATTCACGAGTTTGGAGCCTATCTGCGTCGCGAGTCTTATCCGCTGGCTTTCCCCTCCGGAGAGGGATGCTGTGGCCCTGTCGAGGGAGAGATATTCGAGTCCCACGTCGACAAGGAACGAAATCCTGTCTTTCAGTTCCTTCAGGATGTCCCTGGCTATGGTTTTCGACCTGCCGTCGAGCCTGTCTTCAAGCGATGCTATCCATCCGGAGAGCTCCGAAATCTCCATTGCGGAAACCTCGGATATGGTTTTCCCGTCTATCCTGAAACAGTCTGCATCCCGGTTCAGGCGGGTGCCATGGCACACTGGGCAGACGATTTTCTCGTTTATGTTTTCCGTGATTCCCGGGAACGAGACCATTTCCGAAGACGCGCCTTCTCCGATTCTGAACAGCTCGTCCGACCCGAAAACGATCAGCGATATGACTTCATCCGGGATTTCGTCGATCGGGTCATATATGGAAAAGTCGTATTTGCGGGATATCGACCTGATGATGTCGAACTTTTTGGTCTCCCTGACTTTCCCGAGGGGGATGATGCCGCCGTCGGCAATGGAAATGCTTCTGTCCGGAATGATGCTGTCGATGTTGATGTCCACTATCATCCCGAGCCCTTTACAGTGGGGACAATAGCCTTGCGGCGAATTGAAGGAAAAAGAATGGGGCGCAGGTTCGGCAATGGAAATGCCCGTGTCCGGACATACGAGATGTTTCGAATAATGCCGGACCTCGGCCGTCTCCGTATCCAGTATGGCAATGGAGCCTTTCCCTATGTTCAGGGCCGATATTACCGAATTGCGGATGCGCTTTTCGTCTCCGGCGTCGGGTTTCAGCTTGTCGACCACGAGTTCGATGAAATGCGCCTTGTAACGGTCGATTACGATTTCCCTGTTCAGATCCATGATTTCGGAATCCACTCTCACCTGCGTGTAGCCGCGCTTCCTGAGCTGGTCGAAGAGATCCCGGTAATGTCCTTTCCTGCCTTTGACCAAAGGCGAGAGCAACAGGCATTTTTTCCCGCCGTAGTCCTGCATCAGCAGGGAAACTATCTGCTCGTCCGTGTATCTGACCATTTCTTTCCCGGTGGCAGGAGAGTAGGCCTTGGAAGCCCTGGCATAGAGCAGACGGAGGAAATCGTAAATCTCGGTAATGGTGCCTACCGTGGAGCGGGGATTGTTCCCGGTGGTCTTCTGCTCTATGGCGATTATGGGGCTGAGCCCCGTAATGCTTTCGACTTCGGGTTTCCCGAGTATGCCGATGAACTGTTTCGCGTATGTGGAAAGAGTGTCCATGTACCGTCTGGAGCCTTCGGCGTAGATGGTGTCGAAAGCCAGCGAAGATTTCCCGCTGCCGCTCAGTCCGGTGACCACCACGAATTCGTCCCGTGGTATATCCACGGAAATATTCTTGAGATTGTGGGCTTTAGCCCCCCGTATTTTTATGTATTCCTTTTTGTCGGTCATTGTCTGGCGTCAGTCCGGCGGATTAATTCTGCTCATTCCCCGGGAGTTCTTCCGGTCCTTCCTCAGGAAGGTTGAACGGCTGCAGGAACGGATTTTTGGTGCGTTCGTCGGCAATGGAGGTCTTCGGGCCATGCCCTGGTATCACCGCGATGTCGCCGTCGAGGCACATCAGTCTTGAAAAGATGCTTTCCATCAGCCGGTCGTAGTCCCCGCCGGGATGATCCGTCCTGCCTATGCTGCCGGCAAAAAGAGTGTCTCCGCTCAACAGTATCCTGTCCTTTTCATCATAGTAGCAGACGCAGCCGGGAGTGTGTCCGGGAGTATGGATGACTTCGAATTCAGTATTTCCGAACCGGATGATGTCTCCGTCGGCAATGTCTGTGGTGTCCACGTCGATGACAGGCATCCTGAATCCGTATGTTCTTGTGAAGAAATCGTCGATTTTCAGGATTTCCTTGTCAGCCGGGTGCATATATACAGGCACGCCGTATTTTTTCGAACAGTCCGTCAGGCCGAGCACGTGGTCGAAGTGCCCGTGTGTCAGAAGTATTTTCACCGGATTGAGCCCCTTTTCCCCGATGAATCCGTACAGACGCTCTTTCTCGCTGTCAGTCCCGCAGCCGGGGTCCACGATGACGCATTCGCCGCTTTCATCCCATATCACTGAGCAACATTCCCGGAAGTCGTTGAAGTAAAAATTTTTTATCTGTATCATTATTGTCCGGAATTATTCGGACAAACTTACGGAAAAATTTCCGGTTTTTTCTAAATTTGTCAGGTTCTATTGTTGGAAAATTCAAAACACCGTTATGCACATAGCTATTGCAGGAAACATAGGCAGCGGGAAAACTACCCTGACCAAGATGCTTGCCGCACATTATCATTGGACACCGAAATTCGAATCTGTGGACTACAACCCGTATCTTGCTGATTTTTACGAAGATATGGAACGCTGGTCTTTCAATCTCCAGATTTATTTCCTGAACAGGAGATTCAAGGACGTGGTCGAGATTTCGAAAAGCAGCGATGTGATCATCCAGGACAGGACCATCTACGAGGATGCGAGGATTTTCGCTCCGAACCTGCATGCTATGGGGCTGATGAGCACCCGCGATTTCGAGAACTATTCGGATCTTTTCGACCTGATGATGTCGCTCGTAAACCCGCCTGACCTGCTGATCTATCTCCGTTCGAGCATCCCGAATCTCGTGAGCCAGATCCAGAAACGCGGGAGGGAGTATGAAAAAAGTATCAGGATAGACTATATTACGGGTCTTAACGAGCGTTACGAGGAGTGGATTGCCGGTTATGAGAGCCGCCTGCTCATCCTTGACGTGGACGGTCTCAAGTTCGAGAACCACCCGGAGGATTTCCAGACGGTTACGGACAGAATCGACGCCGAACTCTTCGGCCTTTTCAAGGATATGGAGTGAGCGGGCGGCTCTGGAGGTGATGAACTATATAGGCTCGAAATATTCTCTTCTGCCTTTTGTCGAGGCTGCGGTCAGGGATGTCACGGGTGATGATTTGTCGCGGATGGTTTTCTGCGACATCTTTGCCGGGACCGGAATAGTCGGGAGATATTTCAAGCCTTTGGCAGGCAAGGTTATTTCCAATGATGTCGAATATTACAGCTATGTCCTGAACAAGAATTATATCTGGAATCATGAGGACATTCCCGGCAAGGCCGCTTTTATCAGCGAACTGAATGCCTGCGAACCCATAAATACCGGCTTCATTTACAATAACTATTGCATTGGCAGCGGAAGCGGCAGACAGTATTTCTCGGACGAAAACGGAATGAAAATCGATGCTGCCAGGCAGCGGATAGAGCAGTGGCGGCAGAGCGGGGCTATCTCCGAACATCTGTATTTTTTCCTTTTGTGCAGCCTGGTGGAAAGCGCCGACAAGGTGGCCAATACGGCTTCGGTCTATGGTGCATTTCTGAAACACCTGAAAAAAACGGCAGCAAAAGATATGGTCATAGAACCGGCGGAATTTACGGTGAACGGCAGGCGGCACGATGTGTATAATGAGGATGCAAACCGGCTGATATCATCGGTTTCAGGGGATATTCTGTACCTGGATCCTCCTTACAATGCCCGTCAGTACGGCGCCAATTATCATTTGTTGAACACGATTGCGAAGTATCGGCCGTTTGTGCCCCAGGGCAAGACCGGACTGGACAGCTACTACAAGTCGAAATACTGCAGGGCAGGCAGCGTCCGCACGGAATTCGCATCCCTGATAAGGCGGGCTTCGTTCAGGTATGTGATCTTGTCATATAACAATGAGGGCCTTATGAGTCTTGACGATATCCGCAGGATAATGTCGGAATACGGCCGCTACGATCGGGTGGAGCGGAAGTACCACAGGTTCAAGGCAGACAAGACGGAAAACCGCCGGCATAAGGCATCGGAGACGGTGGAATACTTGCATATTCTTGAAAAATTTTAATTTTGGAAATATGACTGAAAGACTTACTATCATCCAGTTTGTGGAAAAGTACACAAGGGAGTTTGCAGGAAATACTTTCCTGTGGGAAAAGCAGGGCTCAGAGTGGGTCCCGACCACCTTTGAACAGACACGCAAGGAGGCTTTCCGGGTAGGGGCCGGGCTTATGGCGCTCGGGGTGCAGAAAGGTGAAAAGGTCTCTCTGCTGTCGGAGGGCCGCAACTATTGGGTAATCGGGGAACTCGGAATCCTTTACGCCGGGGCGGTAAATGTTCCGCTTTCGATCAAATTGGAAGAAAGCAATGACCTGATATTCAGGATCAGGCACTCGGATTCGAAGTACGTGATGGTCTCCGGCGGACAGTTGCAGAAGATCCGGAATATCCTGCCAGACCTGCCGCAGGTGGAGAAAGTGATAGTTCTGGATGAACTTCCCGAATATCGGGAAAAGGAAATAGCCTTTTCCGAGATATGCAGGATGGGGGATGCCTTTCTTTCTGCGAACGGGGAAATGTTCAGGCAGAGGTATATGTCAATCGGACCGGACGACTATGCCAATATCAGCTACACATCGGGGACTACTGCCGATCCGAAAGGCATTCTCCTGACACACAGAAACTATACTGCAAATGTGGAGCAGGCGCGTTCGGTCATCGGTGTTACGCCGGAGGACAGGATGCTCATCATCCTGCCGCTCGATCACTGTTTCGCGCACGTGGCGGGCTTCTACACCCTGATGTCTTACGGGGCGTCGATCGGGACAGTCCCTGCCGGAAAGACTCCGATGGAGGCGCTGAGAAATATCCCGATGAGCATAAAGGAACTGCAGCCTACAGTAATGCTCAGTGTGCCGGCTCTGGCAAAGAATTTCAAGAAGAATATCGAGACCGGAGTGAAAGCCAAGGGACCGATGGTCGAGAAACTGTATAATTTCGCTCTGAATATGGCGATTTCCTATAATAAGGAGGGGTATAATAAGGGCGGTATCGGACAATGCTGGAAAAAGCCGCTGCTGGCGCTGTTCGACAAGGTGATTTTCAAGAGCGTGCGGCAGGGACTCGGAGGAAAGATGAAATTTTTCGTGGGAGGCGGGGCCCTGCTCGATATCGACCTGCAGAGATATTATTATGCCATAGGTATCCCTATGTATCAGGGCTACGGCCTGTCGGAGGCTACGCCTATCATTTCGGCAAATGCCCCGGCCCGGCATATCCTCGGTTCTTCCGGCTGTGTGGTCAAGCCTATGGATATAAAGATCTGCGATGAGGACGGTAAGGAACTTCCGTACGGTCAGAAGGGCGAGATCGTCATCAGGGGCGAGAACGTGATGGCCGGCTACTGGAAAAATCCGAAGGCGACGGCGGAGACGATAGTGGACGGGTGGCTTCACACCGGCGATATGGGGTATATGAGGGACAAGGATTTCCTTTATGTCGTGGGCCGCTTCAAGTCTCTGCTTATCAGTGCCGACGGGGAAAAATACAGTCCGGAAGGGATAGAGGAGTCTTTGGTCGAGAATTCGAAATTCATCGATCAGGTGGTGCTTCACAACAGTCAGGATCCGTACACAATAGCCCTTTTGGTGCCGAACAAGGATGCCTTGAGGACATGGCTGAAAGAGAATTATCCTGATTCGTCCCCTGATTCGGATACGGGCAAGAAGGCCATGCTCGGGAAAATCCAGGAGGAGGTGAATTCATACAGGAAAGGAGGCCGGAATTACGGCGCTTTCCCCGACAGATGGCTTCCTGCCGCAGTCTGCGTGCTCCCTGAACCGTTTACCGAAAAGAATCATATGGTGAACAGCACCATGAAGATCGTCCGCGGAAAGGTGGAGAAAGCCTACGGGGACAGGATGAAGTTCGCCTATACTCCGGAAGGGAAAAATATAGTGAACGAACAGAATATGGCTTCCCTGTAGGGGAGCCATATTCCTGCTATATCGCCTTTACCTTGAAGATGGCCTTGTGGATTTTGCCTTCGCCGATGAGCGGGGCGTGGGCCATATCCGGGGCAAATGTGATGACCTCTCCAGGAGCGATGGTCCTGGTTTCCTCTACCGGATCCTTGTAGAACAGGATGTCTTTTTCCGTGTTCATTTCCCCGTCCGGAAGCCTGCATTCGCTGCGCGGCTTTATTCCGAAAGTCTCTTCTTTCGAAAGCGGCACCTGGATGTCGATGTACCTGTCGTGGACTTCGAGACGGGCCTGCTGCGGAGTTTTCATGTCGCTGTCGACGATGTTTACGAACAGGTTGTCCCCGTCGAGGATGTGTTTCCCGTTCCCGAGGGCGTTGAGGTCATGAGTCTGGATGTACTCTATTGCCTTTGCATAGTAGGGATTGTTTTTCAGTCTGTCTTCCATAGCCGGATAGTTTATGTCTGTCAATGACGGAAATTTTCCGCCGGTCCCGCTAATATACGAATTTCTTCCGTTCCGGCCCCTTCCTGCCATTCGAAATTTTTATAAAAACATCGTCAAATCCCTCTTTCCCCGCCAAATTTTTCTTACCTTTGCCCCGAAGCTCTGGTGGTGGAATAGGTAGACACGCAGGACTTAAAATCCTGTGGGCAGCAATGTCCGTACGGGTTCGATTCCCGTCCGGAGCACAATGAAAGAAGGTTAATTCAGCAGTTGGCGCTGAGTTAACCTTCTTTCATATCGGCAGGTATGATATCATATCGAAGCTGTCATAGCATGGATGCTTCGATGATGTCCTGTTATTCTGCGGCGGCCGTGCAGGTCAGCGTGACCGGGATGGTCAGCGTGGCAGGCGCTTCCGGGTCCTTGTTGTTCGAATTCTTTTTCAGATGCATGGTCACCGTGGCCGTGTTTGCATTGTTGAGGATATATCCGTTCTTGAATCTGTCAGGAAGGTTTTTGTTGCTCGGGGTGTTAACATCGTAATCTACGTAAGTGATGACATATTCCGAATTGTCCTCCTCATTGTCGAAAACATAGCCGGGTGTCCCGCTCAGAAGCTTCTTGGCGGCGGCCGTCCCGAATCCTACACCGGAGCCGGCTCCGAATTTTTCTTCGATTTCAGCTATTTCCGCTCCGAGCAGATATGTTTTGCCCCAGTCGTTCTCGGAAGCATAATTGTCTCCGTTTGTCGGAACGGTGTAGCCTTTCCTGGCTATCATCCAGACCCTGAAAGCTATCCCCGACACAGGCTGCCCGGCCGTAAATACATACGGAGTGGCCGTTGCGGTGTTCTTGGACACGATGTACTCTCCCCGTATCGGCAGGAAATTGTATCCGGCATATTCGCCCTCTCCCGGACGCGCAGTTTCTCCGGCACCGAGCTGCAGGACATACGGGCTCGCATGTACCGTGACAGGTACAGTCATTTCTTCACCGCTGCCTATGAAACTGTCGGATCCGTCCTTGCTGCCGACGAGAGTGCAGTCTATCGTAAATTCATCTTCGAACAGCTGTACGAATCTGGCATCGATGCTGAAATCGACGTATGAGACCTTGTACTTGAGGGCGTCTTCCTGACTGAAAAAATAATGCCTGTTCAGATCGTACTCGCAGTCCGCATCAGTGACCGAAATGGAAGTCCCGGTGTAGAATTTCTCTGCAGCGGCAGTCCCGTCGAATCCGAACGACCCGGAGAAATCCTTAAGAGAGAAGTATTTGCCGACATTGGCATCCTGCAGCGAGACGAACCATATCCTGAGGGTCTGTCCCCCGGAAGCGGTGTTGGGGATGAAGGTAAACGGCTCGGATGATGCCTTGTCGAGGATTTCTCCCCTTACAGGGATGATCTGAGCGTCTGCGTAGATGCCTTCACCCGGGCGGGCTGTCTCGTTTTCCGCGAATACGAAGCCGCCTTCACCGTACCTGTCGGCTACTTCGACTGTTGCCGCAGAAGCTTTCCCCGCTTCGAGAACAATGTCTCCGAACCCGTCGAATTTCTGGTTGTAGACAGTCTTGTCCGTAGTTATGACAACGTCGACTTCAGCCTGCATGGCGGAGAAATCCTGAGGGAACATCCTGAATCTTGCAGTGTTGCCGGACACGATTTCCGAAGAAACCGAAGACGTCAGTTCCGAAACGGTGACAGGCAGGCCTTCCGAGGTCAGATCCACCGTGGCGGCAGAAGCGAAAAAGGCAGATGCGCTGCTGAACCCTACGCTTTTCAGGGTTTCGTCGTCCGGAAGCCCAGTTACCGTAAAGTCCAGTATCGAGACGAGCTGCTTCGTCGTGAAGGTTTCCCCGTTGTCTGCCGAGTATCCTGCTATGTATTCAGTGTCGGCATTTCCGGCATTCTGCTCTGCCGGCAAAACAAGCGTGTAGGCCTTGGCTGAAGACGACGAGCCTGCATACCAGTCGTAAGGCCAGACGGCGTATAGCTGTCCGCTTCCTGCCGGCTCGTCCTCATAGACGGGGAGTTTCCCGGTGAACCGGCCTTCCGTGGTCCCGCTTCCTTCCGTAAGCCGGAAATCACGCGGGTTGGACGGCGTCCCGGGTTCGAATATCCCGATGACATCGTCTTCTTCCCAGACTGATTTGAATGCGTCGTCGCACTGTGGAATGTTCAGGATAACCGTGGCCTCGGCTGCAGGACCGCTGTCTTCCGATTCCCCATAAGAGATTGCCGGCTCGTCCTCACAAGAGACGAGAATGCCTGCAAGAAAGAAACCTGTCAGTAAAAAGCGTGGTAATTGGTATTTCATATCCGGTAAGTTATTGTTTTAATGTTCATTCGTGTCGGTGGCTCCGCCGGCTGCGTCCGTAACGGATTTTTCCCAAAAATAGATGAAAAACGGATGTGTTTGTCGTGCGTGCGGTTACAATGTAGAGATATGAGATGTTCAATAAGGTGAATTCCAATGACTTGAAAGACTGGGAGGGCGATAAAATGTAGTGCCCGTATCCGGACGGGAAAAGGCCTTTTCCCGTCCGGAATGTAATGATGAAGCACGTGCAGGGCTTTCGGATAATTTATATTATTAAATTGCTAACAGGCTTATAATTAAATAAAAACGTCATTAAAACGCTACAATTTGCCGGGAAAAGTGGCTCCGTTCACGGTTTGTTGCTAATTTTCAGTCGAAAAACAAGTTTTGGAATGGAAAGGAAACGTAATGCCGATGTGTATGCAGGATGTCTCGGAAAACGGACGCCGGAATGCCGTGGAGGCCGTATCGCGCGGACGGCAGTTGCCGGAATTCTTGCCGCCGGGGCATTTTCATGCACAAAAGCCCCTGAAAGCGAAGATGCCGCCGCAGAACCTGAACCGTCCGGAGCGCACGGGATGCCGAATGTGATACTGATTCTTGCCGACGATATGGGCTACGGGGATATTTCCGGACTGAACCGGGATTCGAAAATCAGGACATCGAACTTGGACGCCCTCTGTTCTTCCGGAATCGTTTTCAACAATGCGCACGCTTCTTCGTCGATGTCCACACCGTCCCGCTACTCGGTTCTTACAGGGCGTTATCCCTGGCGGACAAGCCTGAAACAGGGCGTACTCACCTCCGAAGCCCCGGCCATGATAGCCCCGGGCCGCAGGACCCTCGGAGACCTTTTTTCCGACAGCGGCTATGCTACGGCCTGCATCGGAAAATGGCATCTCGGCTGGGGATGGCAGAAGAACGGAGGTGAAATCGATTATGAGGCCCCGATAAAGGACGGCCCGACCGAACGCGGTTTCGACTATTTTTACGGAATCACGGCATCCTTGGACATGCCTCCGTATGTCTATATCGAAAATGACAGGGTCACCCAGGTGCCGACCAGGACGCTTCCGGCCAGGACCGGGGTGCAGCTGATGCGCGAGGGAGTTGCTTCGGAGGAGTTCGTGCCTGAAGAGGTTTTCCCGAGGATGACGGAAAAGGCGTTGGAATATATCGGCAAAATGCAGTCTTCAGACAGGCCGTATTTCCTTTACCTTCCGCTGACGGCTCCCCATACTCCGGTATTGCCGTCCGACAGATTCAGGGGAAAATCCGGAATCGGCGATTACGGGGATTTCGTCTTGATGATAGACGATATGGCGGGACAGATAGTGTCGAAACTGAAGGAAACGGGACAGTACGACAATACCATTATGATTTTTACCGCCGACAACGGCTGCGCCCCGTATGTAGAGACCGGGAAAATGGAGAAGGCAGGGCATTATCCGAGCTATGTCTGGAGAGGCTACAAGTCGGACATCTTCGAAGGAGGCCACAGGATTCCGCTCATCATTTCGTGGGGCAGCCGCATAGCCGGAAGGCGTTCCGTCGATCCGGTGTGCCTTTCGGACTTCTTCGCCACTTTCGCACAGATGCTCGGAGAACCCGTGGCGAACGGCGAGGCGGAGGACAGTTTCAGTTTATGGGATGTAGTCACCGGCTCAGGAAAGGGTCGGCGCACTGACATCGTGGTGACTTCGAATGACGGTTCCTTTGCAATGATCCGGGGAAATCTGAAAGTCATATTTACAGCTACTTCCGGAGGCTGGGGAGATCCCGAATCCGGTTCCGATGTGTCAGGATTGCCGGAAATGCAGGTCTATAACATATCGTCAGACACGAAAGAGTCCTCGAACCTCTACGGAATGGAAGAATTCGATGCCACAGTAGAGACTTACAAGACGGCGATGAGAGACTATGTAGAATCAGGCCGTTCCACTCCCGGGACTCCGGTATCGAACGACACCGGAAATTCCTGGAAACAGACGGCGCCCTTTACCGACTGACGGTGTGGGTGTTCTGCAGCATTTCCGGAAATTCCCTCATATATACTGCATTGCACTCCATAAGGATTACCCCGCTCAGCTGGCATCCGAGCCATATCCGTTCACCCGGTTCCGCCGCCCTTGTCCAGTCTCCCGGGAAAAGCATATTTCCCTTGGCAGCTTCATACAGGGTGATTCCCTGCTTCTCCATAAACCGGATATAGTTTTGCCGGCGGGTGCCGTCTATGTATTCAGAGCGGATGAGGTCCGTCATATAGTGGGCAAGGATGCCCTTGAATATGCCGTTGTTCTGGTTCAGGCTTCCGGCAGGCTCTCCTCCTGCACCTATTTCCCGTCCGCTTTCCAGAATTCGTTTTCAAGAGTTTCCTGCGCCTTGTCCGAGATTGCGTTCCAGTCGTAGTCCGAGACGATGACCGTATTTCCTGCATCCGGAGTTTCAGGTGCCGCCCCGGCTTCCGAACAGGCAGCGGCGGATATTCCTGCCGACAGAATCAAAAAGAGGTTTTTCATTGCCTTGTCATTATGTTTCAGTGTAGGACAAATATACTCAATCGAGTGTCTGCGGCAGTCCCCATTTACGGGACGAAAAGGGCAAATGTAAAGGATGAAAAAATGGAATATGTTGACAGTCAATTAGTTGTCTTTCGGCAAATGGCGCAATAATGTAGCCGGAACATAGCTTCCGGAATCATCGGAGAACCCGGGAAAACATATCCGCGTCCGTCCGGGAACGTCCGTCCGACGCTATATTGTTTTGAAAAGGGGCGAGACTTAATCGTTTCATTATCATTGACATAGGTGCCGTCATTCCCTCGTAGGGCACTACATTTTGAATCTATGGCCTTTCAAGCAATCCTTTTTTTATGGAATTTTACATCGGAGAAACAGCCGTACGGCACGACAAAACATAATATCCCGATATGAACCACATCAGAAACAACGCAGCCATCTTCTCCTTTCTTTTCGCTGCCGGAGGGATGGCATACGCCCAAAAACCCAATATCGTCCTGATTCTCGCAGATGATATGGGTTATGGCGACATTTCGGCATTCAATGACCGGACGTCTCTTGTCACACCGAATCTGGACCGTCTGTGCGGGCAGGGAATCAGATTCACTGACGCCCATTCGAATTCATCGGTCAGCACGCCTTCGAGATACGGCATACTTACCGGCCGCTATGCCTTCAGGTCGGACCTGAAATCCGGAGTCCTCGGCGGTTTCTCGCAGCCGCTGATCGCGGAGGACAGAAGCACCGTGGCGACGATGCTTTCCTCTTGCGGGTATTCGACGGCGATGATCGGAAAGTGGCATCTCGGGTGGAACTGGACATATCTCGACAAGGCTTCGGGGAAGGTGGACTGGACCGGCCCTGTTTCTGGAGGCCCGACAGACAGGGGATTCGACTATTTTTACGGCATCGCGGCGTCCCTGGATATGTCTCCTTACGTCTATGTAGAGAACGACAGGCCCACTGCAGTGCCGGACAGGGTCTCCGGGGACATCTCCAAAGGTATCCTAATGCAGCGCTCAGGGCCCCAGTCTCCCGATTTCGAGCATAAGGACTGCCTTAGGAATTTCACTGACAGGGCCGCGGCCTATATCCGGGAACACGCGGACGATGCGGCTCCGTTTTTCCTGTACCTCCCTCTGACTGCGCCTCACACCCCGATCCTCCCGTCCGAGGAATTCAGGGGCAAGTCGGGCATATCCCCTTATTGCGATTTCGTCCTGATGGTGGACAGTATGGTCGGGAAGATAGCCGATGCAGTGAAGGACAGCGGGATTTCCGAGAACACCATTATAATATTCACCACCGACAACGGGTGTTCCCCGGTGGCGGAAATCGCGAAGATGAAGAAGTCTGGGCATAGTCCGAACCATATCTACCGCGGTGCCAAATCGGATATCTATGACGGCGGACACAGGATTCCGCTTATTGTCTCCTGGGGCGGCCGGTACCGGGACAGGGTTGAGAACGGGCTTGTTTCCCTGACGGATTTCTATGCCACTTTTGCCGAAATCGCAGGCTATGAACTCAAAGACGATGAAGCCGAGGACAGCTACAGTTTCAAGTCCGTCCTGGACGGAACGGGTGCTCCGGCGCGGCAGGATGTCATCCATCATTCCATAGACGGACGTTTCGCCATCCGGAAAGGGGACTGGAAATTGGTGTTCTGGCCGGGTTCAGGAGGCTGGGGCGGCCCGAATGAAAAGTCGAAAAACTGGGACACTCTTCCCAAGTATCAGCTGTTCAATATGAAAAACGACCCGTCCGAAAAGGAAAACCTTTACGGGACGCACAGGAAAATAGAAAAGGAACTGACGGAAAGGTTCCGGAAATACATCTTAGACGGCAGGTCGACTCCAGGCGCCCTGCAGAAAAATGACGGGGGAAGCGACTGGAAACAGATAGAGTTCCTATTTGAATAAGAAGCTGTTTTCTTTTCAAAAAGAATGATTGTACATCCTCGAAAATACTTCATAAGATTTATGGTAAAAAATTTCAAAACAGTTTCTTAAAACAGCATCTGGAATGAATACAAGATATTTTTTGACATCTGCATTCTCTACGGCAGTGGCAGGAATGTCCTTGTCAGTGCCGGTATCGGCTTCCGTTCCGGCAGATGCAGAAAAGGATTCAGGAAAATCGCGGCCTAACTTTATCATAATAATGGCGGACGACCTCGGCTACGGGGACATCGGATGTTTCGGCAGCACTTCGGTATCTACTCCGAACCTCGACCGGATGGCGGAGGAAGGAATGATGCTTACGGATTACCACTCCAACGGGCCGGTGAGTACCCCGACGCGCTGTGCCCTGCTGACCGGCAGATACCAGCAGAGGGCAGGCCTTGAGGGGGTTCTGCTGACCAATGTGGAAAAGCTCCGCAAGGCAGGGCTCCGTCAGGAAGAGACCACATTTGCAGACGTGCTGTCCGACCACGGCTACGATGTCGTGATGTTCGGGAAATGGCACTTGGGCTATCTGCCTCAGTACGGCCCGCTGCAGCACGGGTTCAGCCGTTTCGAGGGCTTCCTTGCCGGGAATGTGGACTACAGGTCATTCGTGGATTCGCAGGGCCGTCCGGACTGGTACGGGGGAACGGAGCAGGTGACCCCTGAGGGATATCTGACGGATCTGATAAATTCCAAAGGCATCTCGTACATAAAGGAAGACCACGACAGGCCGTTCTGCCTCTATCTTGCCCACGGCTGCCCGCACAGCCCGTACCAGGGCCCGGATGACCCTCCGTACAGGAAAGCCGGCTCTTCCGGATTCCATCCGCAGCCGGCGAAAAACGAAGCCGAAACATACGCCGACATGATCGGAAGGATGGACGAAGGCATAGGAAAAATCTTCGGGGCCATAGACGAAGCCGGGATGGCAGACAATACTTTCGTCATCTTCGTGTCCGACAACGGCCCTACAGGCCCGGGCTCTTCAGGAGGGTTGAGAGGACGCAAGGGCGGACTTTTCGAAGGCGGTCACAGGGTTCCGGCCATAGCCTGGATGCCTGGAACGATAACCCCCGGGTCGGTTTCGGACGAGACTGTGATGTCGATGGACATATTCCCGACCATGCTCGATTTGGCGGGAATCCGCTATGAGAATGACGGCAAGCCGCTGGACGGAGAGAGTTTCGTCCCGGTTCTGAAAGGAGCCGGGATGGCGGAAAGGCCTCTCTTCTGGAAATACCGCACGCAGAAGGCCGTCAGGGTCGGCGACCTGAAATATGTCGAGAAAATAGAGGGCAGAGGCGATGACCGGAAACGGGTGAATTTCCTGTTCGACCTCGGGAATGACCCGCAGGAGAAAACAAACCTGATCGAGGAGCGCGGAAAGGACGCGGCGAAGATGAAAAGACTCCTCGACAACTGGACGGATGAAGTCCTGTCCGGGACGAAAGACCAGACAAGATAAACACATCTACACATAAAACTAAATAAACCGACTATGACTAATGCTTTTATTGAGAAACGGAAAACGGCATCCGTGCTGTTCTTCCTGCTTTTCCTGCCGGTGTGGGCGTTTTCGCAGAATGCCGGCCTGAATATTACGGGAAAAGTGACCGATACGAAAGGGGAGCCTCTCGTGGGAGTGACGGTGATAGTGCAGAACGAAAACAGGGGAAGCGTCTCCGACAATGACGGAAGATATTCCATCGCCCGCGATGTGACCCGTACCAATACCACGCTGTCGTTCAGTATGTTGGGATTCAAGACTCTGACAGTCGAGGTCCCGGCGGTTCAGGATGTGCTCGACGTGGAAATGGAGGAAGATGTAAACCTTCTGGACGAGGCTGTGGCCATAGGTTACGGAACCCAGACCAAAAGGACTATGACGGCTGCCGTGACGAGCATCAATGCCGAGGAACTTTCCGGATATACCGGGTCTACCATAGAGCAGGCCATTGCCGGCCTTGTACCCGGAGTCAGGATCATGACTTCGGATGCCACTCCGGGCGGAGACCTGAACATCGAGGTGCGCGGTGTCGGCTCCGTGACTTCGGGGACGGAACCCCTGTTCATCGTGGACGGAATCCCTATGGAAGGAGGGCTCTCGACCTTGAATCCGGATGACGTGGAGAGCATCCAGATTCTGAAAGACGCCGCTTCTACGGCAGTCTACGGCTCCCGCGGCGCAAACGGCGTCTTCCTTATCACCACCAAAAGGGGAGACAAGGGAAAGACTACGGTGACGGTGAACGCCGCCGTGACTCTTGCCAAGGCCCAGCGCAAGTTCGGAGTCCTCAATTCGGCGGATCTCATCGACTATCTCAACGATTATGGTACCAATATCAGGTACAGGTACGTCACGAACAACACCCAGGACTATTTCCCGTTCGACGAGAACCTCGATACGGACTGGCAGGATGCCATCTTCCAGTTAGCCGTGCAGCAGAAGTACAACATTTCCGTCTCGGGAGGTTCCGACAAGGTGAAATACAGGGTGTCCGGAGAAATCTTCGACCAGCCGGGAACGGTGATCTATACGGGAATGCAGAGATATGCCTTCAGGAGCAACCTCGATTTCAAACTCGCAAAGTGGGCGGAGATGGGGCTCAACTTCTCCACGACCTATACCAAGACCCGCAAGACGCGCGAAGGCGGCAACGGCTCCAACGGTGTCATCAGAACGGCCATCGAGATGCCTCCGTTTTTCCCGGTATACCTTCCTGACGGAAGTTTCTTCTCGATGACCGAGTACTCCATGTCCATCCCCGAAGCGAACTGGCTCGAAGGCCCCGATCCCATCACGGGACTGTATTCCGGCATTACCAATTCTCCGCTGAACACGACTTTCGACAACCCTGTAAAAATCGCACGCGACTATAAGGACATCACCGATGTTTTCAGGACTACCGGGGCCCTCAATTTTACCTTTCATATAGCCGAAGGCCTGACATTCAAACCCTCTTTCTCCATCGATGCCATCAGCAGGAACAACAGCGTGTGGTACCCGGCATCCATCGGAAAGAACAGGACAGACTCCTCGGCATCGGCTACGGCTCGCCGTCAGGTAATGTGGATGAATGAAAACATCCTCCTTTATGAAAGGAGTTTCGGCCTTCACAACCTCTCTCTTATGGGCGGAGTGACATTCCAGAGCACCAATTCCAAAGAACTCGACGTGACGGCATACAAGTTCGATTCCGAGGCACTCGGCTCCATAAACGGCGGTACTGTCAACGGCGGAGGGTACGACATAGTGACGGACAGGCTTAATTCCTATATGGCCAGAGTCAGCTACAACTACAATCAGAAATACATGCTCCAGGCCGTGTTCAGGGCTGACGGCTCTTCCCGTTTCGGCGAGAACAACCGCTTCGGCTACTTCCCTTCCGTATCGGCGGGATGGGCTATTTCGGAAGAACCGTGGATGCAGAAACTCAGCGCCGTCAGCGAACTGAAGCTCAGGGCCAGCTGGGGACTTTCCGGAAACAACGCGATCGGACAGTACAACTACCTGAACAAGATGGGCAAGAACAGCTATGTCATCAACGGTGACGTGGTCTCGGGCTGGTCCAGCTCTAACATCGCGAATCCGGACCTGAAGTGGGAAACATCGAACCAGATCAATGTAGGTCTCGACCTCGGTTTTGCCAGGAACAGGGTCTTTATGCAGCTGGATCTGTACCGTTCCGTGACCGAGGACATGCTTCTCAACACGCAGGTGCCCGGGACTCTCGGAGTTTCCAACATGCTGCAGAACGTGGGCTCCGTCCTGAACAGGGG
Organism: uncultured Bacteroidales bacterium; assembly: GCA_949295645.1. Classification (GTDB taxonomy): domain Bacteria; phylum Bacteroidota; class Bacteroidia; order Bacteroidales; family UBA932; genus Cryptobacteroides. The sequence continues at coordinate 23,001 of CASFLY010000159.1, forward strand.
AATAGAGTTCAACATCACTTCCCGCAACATCGTCGGCCGCTTCAACTGGACCACCACCTTCAATATTTCCGCCAACAGGAACAAGGTTCTCGGTCTCGGTATCGATGCCGAAGCCATTTATGCAGGAGAAGAAGAGTCGAACATCACACTGGTCGGCTATCCGATGGGAATGTTCTACGGCCGGGTCTTCGGAGGAATCTACCAGAGCCTTGAAGAAATCGAGGCCCTGCGCAACGACCCTTATTCCGGACTGGCCTTCGACGAGAATGTCCGCCCGGGCGACCTCAAATGGTACGATCTGAACGGAGACGGCACCTACGACGATGACGACAGGACCATCATCGGAAACCCGTATCCGAAATTCAATGCAGGAATGGTGAACACCTTCTCCTACAGGAATTTCACCCTGAGCATCCAGCTTGTGGCACAGTACGGGAACCGGATTTACAACACGGCCCTTATGCAGCTTCTCGAAGGTTCGGACTCGAATGTCTCCATCCTGGCGAAAGACAGGTGGTATTCCGAGGAAAATCCCGGCAACGGTCTGGTGGGCAGGCTCAGAAGATACAACGACGTGAAGCCGACAGCCGAAGTGAACAAATTCACCAACAGGCTCCTCGAAGACGGCTCTTACCTGAACATCAAAAACATCCAGCTGTCCTACAACTTCGGAAAGAAGGTCCTTCGCAAGATAAGGCTCCAGGGCCTGAACATAAACTTCAACATCGACAACCTGTACACTTTTACCGAATATACGGGATTGAATCCTGAAGCCAACACCTTCAGAACGGCTACGGCTCCGGGTGTCGACAGGGTAGGATATCCGGTTTCGAGAAACTTTACCCTCGGAGTGAAAGTCTCATTCTAAAAACACGAATGCAATGAACAAGAATATAATAGGATATATACTGTCGGCCCTTATGGTTTTTCCTGCGGCATCCTGCTCTTTCCTGGATGTGGAACCGGAAACGCAGATGACCGACAAAGGATTTTATGAGTCCCCGAACGACATCCGTTCCGTTCTTTATTCAACCTACGCCTCCCTGAGGGACAACGGACTCTACAATACTTCCATCTGGACAGTGGCCGATGTCCGGTCGGATGTGGCCTTCCCGAGCACCACCCGCTACTCTGCCAATATGTTCAAGCACGAGACCGAGGAATTCAACATAACGTCCAACAACACAGCCACGCAGAACCTGTGGAGCCATTCCTACAGGGCCATCAAGAGGGCCAACACCGTCATTATCAAAGGTGGGGAGCTCTTCCCCGATGACGAAGACGTGCAGCTTTACATCTGCGAGGCCAAGGTGTTGAGAGCCCTGTTCTATTTCAACCTCGTCCGCGTCTTCGGAGGTGTGCCCGTCGTCCTGGATATCCCGGATGACTACGATGATGCTTCCGATGATGTGCGCAAGGACGTCGAGACGGTTTACGAACAGATACTGAAAGACCTGACGGAAGCCGTAAACAGCGGCCTGATGCAGGACAAGTCGGCCACTCCGACAGGAAGAGTGAATCTTTATGCGGCGGAAGCCCTGCTCGGAAAGGTCTTTCTGAGCATTCCGGATGAAATCACAGCCAGGGCCTATCCGAATGTACCTGCCTACAGGGATATTTCCGCCTCATCGCGGCTCTTCAAGTATTTCCCGGGTCTGACAGCCACCAAATGGGAGGCCGCGAAATATTATCTTGACGATGTGGCGGCTAAAGGCGGCTACGACCTGATGCCTGTCTTTTCGGATCTTTTCAAGCCGGCCAACAAGCATAATATCGAATCCATCTGGGAAGTAGAGTTCAAAAGCGACCAGACGGAAAATATCGGCAGTTCGTTCTATACGCAGTTCTGCCCGCCGAACTACAGGCCGCGCGAGACGGCCAATTCGAACGGCTACACCCCTGCCGGAATCCCGAACAACGGCGGCGGAAGCTGTGTCCCGACAGGCTATTTCATCGATTTGGCCAGAAAATGGGACAGCTTCTATCCGGACTGGACCTATTCCCCGACCTTGTTCGATGGTCAGATCTACACGGACAAGAGGATAAGCGACGGGAGGTGGACGTACGACGGAGGAGGGAATCCCGTTCCGGTGAACGAAAACAAGGATCACGGCTCGTCGGCCACCTATCCGTACGACCCTTATTCCGGGACGACTTTCCGGCTTACGGTCAAGGGTTTCAATCAGGACGAAAAATGGTTCTGCGGCAAATACCAGAGCGGGACTCCGTACAAGGCCAATGACTCGGACGACAACTGGTACATAATCAGGTATGCCGACGTCCTGCTGATGCTGGCGGAGGCGGAAGCCCGCATAAACAACGGCATCCTTAACCAGGACCGGCTTGATGCCACCATAAACCGGGTCAGGAACCGGGCCGGAATCATCCCGTACAGGGCTACAGGCAGTTCGGACTGCGGGGCGGTCCTCGATTCTCCGGAGAAAGTCTATGCCGCCATTTTCGAAGAAAGGGAGCTGGAACTGGCATTCGAAGGCCACAGATGGTTCGACCTTGTCCGCAGCGGAGAGGCCGTGGGCGTGATGAACGAACATTTTACGAAATATTACGAGGCATATACTTCGAATTCAGGTTCGAGTACCGATCCATATTACATGAAAAACAAAAGGATAGTGGTCGACGAGTACTGCACCCTTTTCCCTCTGCCGTCAAAAGAGCTCCTGCTCAATCCGCGGCTGACCCAGAATCCGAATGCGAGATAGTGCCATTCCATAATAACGAAAGAATATGAAAAATATAAGAAAACTGATGCTCCTTGCCCTGTCTTCCGCAGCTTTTGCAGCCTGCGAAGACTGGCCGGGCATGGAGTACACCATCGAGCCTAAAGAACTGATAGTAGACGAGTCCCTGATTTTCGTCGACGGATTCCTGCAGGAAGGCGTACCGGTGTACCAGGGGACTCCGGGAGACGAGAATGATCCTGCCGACAGGCTTGCCATACCGGTGAGAAACGGTTTCGGCAGGGAACTGACCTTCGTTTTCGTGGACAATTACGAGCAGCACGGCATCAGGATAAAGTACAACAAGGCCAAAACCGAGAACATCGGCGATCGCCAGTATGTCTGGTTCGATATCGAAGGAACCCCGAAAAATCCCGAGAACGGAGTGATTCCGGTGTCTTTCGACATCCTCGACGAAAACGGGAATTCGCTTCAGGGGACAATTACGAAAAGTATAAACGTCTGGGACGGCAGTATCGCGCGGCCTGACAGGGATATGATCCCTACGGTACAGAAACCGTTCATCTTCCATCATGCAGAGTTCAACTGGGTGAACCAGTACCATGAGGATCCTGCCAGCATCGTGTACCTTTATGCCAACCGCCCCGTGCCTAACACGAATTTCAAGCCCGCAGGCTCGGGAGTGTCCTACAACACCTCGGTGAACCTGCATTACAATTCCATCCTCATAGCGAACGGAGCCCTGGTCCCGGAGTACACCGAAGTGATGTCCGGCGGCGCGGTCAATAACGTGCTTACCCTCTTAGTGCCCGACAAGGAGACCTTGGAGGCCCATCCGGAATGGTTCGAACTGTCCGACGGCTCGACAAGCGACGAATGGGATCCGACGCTGAATTACTTTATGCACGGCAAGAATTCCAAGCCGATATCCGTTTCCATGTATGACGAGAACGCCCCTTTGGTGAGCGAAGGAAACAACCGCAGCAGGCCTTTCTCCTCCCTGACGTGGAATGTGTCCATAAAGGCGAACAATATCCCGTTGGGAACCTTTTTCGGCCAGGCCGGACGTTTCAAGATATACATTAAGTACTTGAACAACGATCCTGCAACCGATATCGTCCAATACCTGCCGACGCATCCGGGTACGGGCGAACACGGCTGGGTGCCGATAGAGTTCGAGGTGAAACCGGATCCGAATCCGCCTTTCCGGACAGACCAGGAACTCGATGCCCCTGACTGGGAACCTGACGCAGAAATGCCGGTCAAAGCCATAAGGGCCGACATCCTTAAGAATGAACAGCCTTACGTCTTTGCCGCCGGCGAACCTGTTCCGGGCGCATCCGTGACGATGAGGATATGGTTCGCGTCCCTGAAAGAGGGGACGGAATCCATAGAGGACAGGACGGCCAATATCAAGCTGCAGCAGACGGACGGCTACACTAACGGATTTGCCGATGCCGAGACTGTGGCCGCTGCAGGAGAGGGTGCCATATTCGGAGGCGGAAACGCTTCGAAGAGCATCACGTCCGTGGTCCATTCCTTTGCCGACGACGAACTTAATTCGAAGTATTACCTGTCATACGTGGATTACTGGGTGTATACGAACTCCCTGTTCCCGACCGCGGGAGTGTATGACCTGACCGGCCGTATTCCTGCGAATTCGGGAGACAAGGCTCCGTATATCCCGTATGATCTCACATTCCCTGTAAGGGTGACTGTAGAATGATGATAACGACTGTTTTAACGGCCTGTGCCGCCATAGCTGCGGCACAGCCTCTTCCCTATAACGGCAGCACTGCTTCCGACACCCGTTTCGCAGACCGGGCAGAAGCCACGCTTTCCGCCATTTGCACCTGCTTCGATGCCGGAGAGACGCCGCTGCTGCGGGAAACATATCCTTTCGACGAGGACTTCCGGGCGACTTATCTCGCGTCGGAAAACCAGGCCCGCAGGCGCAACAGCTATTCCTATCTATGGCCGTATTCGGGCGTCCTGTCGGCTGTGACCGTCCTTGCCGTAAATGACAGCACGTATTGCGGACTGCTGGAAAACAGGGTCCTTCCCGGAGTGGAAGAGTATTTCGACACGCTCCGCCGGCCGTCGGCCTATTCATCCTATATAGTATCCGAGGCTCCGGCCGACAGGTTCTATGACGACAATATATGGCTCGGAATAGATTTTACCGACCTTTATTCCGTTTTCGGAAAAAAAGCGTATCTTCAGAAAGCCGAGACGATCTGGAAGTTCATAGAAAGCGGGACGAACACCGAACTCGGGGGAGGGGTCTACTGGTGCGAGCAGAAAAAGGAATCGAAAAACGCCTGTTCGAATGCACCGGCAGCGGTTTTTGCCCTGAAACTGTATCAGGCTACAGGCGATGCGGCCTATCTTGAGGCAGGGCAGAATCTGTACAGGTGGACAAGGAGGACTCTCCGGGATGCCGGGGACGGGCTGTATTACGACAACCTGTCGGTGGACGGGAAACTCGACAGGAGGAAATTCGCCTACAACAGCGGCCAGATGATGCAGGCGGCGGTGCTTCTCTACAGGATTACGGGGAAGAAAAAATACCTTTCCGAGGCCCGGGAGCTGGCGGCGGCCTGTTCGGCCAGGTTTTTCGAAGCGGGGACGCCCGGAACCGGAGAGCCTGAAAGGGTGCTGAAAGACGGCAACATCTGGTTTTCGGCGGTGATGCTCCGCGGCTTCCTGGAACTGGCGGAAGTGACGGGAGATGACAGGTACATCCGTGATTTTGAAGAAAGTATGGACTGGTTCTGGGAGAGCAGGCGCGATTCCGACGGACTTTTCGATTTCGACGGGAAAAACGGGGGCCGGCATCTTCTGGCACAGGCGGCAATGGCCGAAATTTTTGCGCGGTTGGCTTATTATAATTGAAAAAATATGCAAGGGACAATCAAATTCAATGCAGCTGTCGCTGCGATCCTGTTGGCCGCCGGCACTGCAGCCGGTGCGGAAAGAACATCGTTGTCGGAAGAATTTTCCCGGATGGCGGCGGAAATGCCGCAGACCGTTTTCAAGGCCGATGCGACAAAGGTCGACTATTCCGTCACGCGCAGGCCTCCCGTCGGGGAAAGACTGTTCAGGTCCGAAGCGGTGGAAAGGCGCATAGAGGAGGTGAAGGCTCTGCTGACCGTACCGAAACTGCGCTGGATGTTCGAGAACTGCTTCCCGAATACCCTGGACACGACAGTGCGTTACAGGAAGGATGAAGAAGGCCGTAACGATACCGTCGTCTATACAGGAGACATCCACGCCATGTGGCTCCGCGACTCCGGGGCGCAGGTCTGGCCTTACGTCCGTTTCGCCAATGAAGATCCTGCCCTGGATGCCATGCTCGAAGGGGTGATCCGGCGTCAGTTCAAATGTATGGTCCTCGACCCGTATGCGAATGCCTTTCTCGACCCGTACGATCCTGCTCCCGATCACAAGTGGATGACAGACGGTACGGATATGAAACCGGAACTGCATGAAAGGAAATGGGAGATAGACTCCCTTTGTTATCCGATCCGGTTGGCCTACCATTACTGGAAAGTCACCGGCAACACCGCTGTCTTCGATGAGATATGGCTCGATGCCATAAAGGCTGTCGTGGCTACGTTCCGGGAGCAGCAGCGCAAGGACGGCACGACCGACTACACTTTTACAAGAGTCACGTCACGCCAGCTGGACACTGTCTGCAACGACGGCAGGGGGAATCCCGTAAAACCTGTAGGGCTGATCTGCTCGGCGTTCCGCCCGTCGGACGATGCCACCACTTTCCAGTTCCTGGTTCCGTCTAATTTCTTCGCGGTCACATCTTTGAGGAAGGCTGCGGAAATCCTCGTGACGGTAAACGGCGAAAAGACCCTGGCGGACGAATGTACGGCCCTGGCGGACGAGGTGGAAAAGGCTTTGATGGAGTATGCCGTGGTGGAGCACCCGAAATACGGGAAGATATACGCATTCGAAGTGGACGGATTCGGCAATGCTTTCCTGATGGATGACGCCAACGTCCCGAGCCTTCTTGCCCTGCCGTATCTCGGGGATGTGGATGCCTCCGATCCTGTCTACGGGAATACGCGGCGGTTCGTCTGGAGCGAAGACAATCCCTACTTTTTCAAGGGCAGTGCCGGGGAGGGAATCGGCGGCCCTCACATAGGCTATGATATGATCTGGCCGATGAGCATAATGATGAAGGCTTTCACTTCGGACGACGACGGGGAAATCCGGCATTGTATGAATATGCTTGTCAATACCGACGCAAATCTCGGCTTCATGCATGAATCCTTCCACAAGGACGACCCTGCGGTATTTACCCGTGCCTGGTTCGCCTGGCAGAATACCCTGTTCGGAGAACTCGTTCTCAAGCTCATCGATGACGGCCGGCTGGACATATTGAATTCCCTGGAGGTCGAATGACGGCGTAAAGGATGTCTGCTCCGGTAATTAACGGCGGTTCGACGAATTTATATTGTCCAAAGGCCAGGAAATTCGCCGAACCGTCGTTGCGGATTTAAGTCGCGGGATGCGGGGTTTCAGGATTTTTTGTAAATTCGGGGGATGAAACACATTATTCTGTACTGTATGGCCGCACTTTCCGCTGCAGTGCCGCTGCGGGCAGGGGAACTGGATTCCTGCCTGAAAGAACTGGACTATTATGTGGAGAACAAGGCTGTCTATGCGGAAAGGCGGGCGGAAAGGATCGACAGCCTGAAAATGCGGCTGGCATACGCTTCGACTCTCGAAGAGAAAATATCGATAGCGAACCATCTCGACCTGCAGTATATAGTCTATCAGACCGATTCGGCCCTCGTGTATGCGAACCTGATGCTGGAATATGCCAAAGAATCCGGCAACAGGGCCCGTATCGTCGAGTCCACCGTCAACGTGGCCCGTATCCTGGACGTGATGGGCCAGTACCGTGAGGCCCTCAATCTTCTGGATTCCGTAGCGGACGATGTTCCGCAGAATGAGAAAATGTCGTTTGCCTACTGCCGGCTCACCATATACAATTCGTTGGTAGAATATACCCTGGACCGGTACTCGAAAGAGAAATACGATTCCCTCGCCACGGTCTACCGCGACTCGGTTCTCAACCACTACAGCCTGACACCGATGAACCGGCTTTTCGTACTGGCCGAGGATATGATCCGGTCGGAAAGGTACGAAGAGGCAAGGCTGATGCTTGAAGAAAAATACGCTTCCCTGGACCCGAAGGAAAGGGATGCCGGCATCATCGCCTATTCTTTGGGGATAATCTACAGGGAACTCGGGGATGAAGACACTTCCACGCTTTATTTCATAAGGTCGTCGATAGCCGACATCTGCTCCGGCGTCAAGCAGCACAAGTCGTTGCAGATAGTCAGCGAGACAATGTACGCCAGGCACGACATAGACCGGGCCTACAGGTATGCGAAATCGGCGATGGAGGACTATATCTACTGCAATGCCAGGCTGCGCACCCTCGAGATGTCGGACATCTTCATCCTTATCGACCATGCGTATCAGGAGAAGAAGCACCAGGCTTCGACCATTATGATGACTTTCATCATTACCATTACCTCTTTCATCGTCATTCTCCTTTCCCTTTTGGTCTATCTGCGCCGTATCAACCGCCGCCTCAAGACCGTGACGAAACGCTATTACGATGCGAATGTGAAAATCCGGTCGGTCAGCGACAGGCTCCGTGACGCCAATATGATCAAGGAAGAGTATATCAGCCTGTATATGGAGCAGAGTTCCGAGTATCTGGACAAAATGAACCAGATAAAGAACCGGGTGAACAGGAACATACGCCGCGGAGTGGAGCCTAAGGCTTTGATTGAAGAACTGGAAAAGACCATGGATATGGAGTCGGAGGTGAAAAATTTCTACCATGCCTTCGACGTGACCATCCTGCACATGTTCCCGGATTTCCCCGCCAGGCTCGATGAACTCCTCGTTCCCGAGGCCCGCGGGATCTATTCGCGGACCGAAGACGGCCTGACTCCGGAATGCCGTATCTTCGCTCTGATCCGTCTCGGCATTACCGACAGCGCCAAGATAGCCTCGTTCCTGAGATATTCCCTTTCCACCATATACAATTACAGGACGAAACTCCGGAACAAGGCTCTGGGGAAAAGGGAGGATTTCGAGAAAAACGTCATGAAGATCGGTGCGCTGCAATATTGATAAAATTTCCTAACTTCGCAGGCCGGTGTTTCGGAAAGCTTTTGCCCGAAATGAAAATCGCAAAATTCAAAGGATAATGAAAAAGACTGCATATCTTCTGCTGGCCTGCGTTGCGGCCGGCTTTTTTGCGGCGGAAACCGAAAGCGCCGCCTGTACCAATATTTTAGTGACGAAAGGGGCTTCTGCCGACGGCTCGAATATGATTTCCTATGCGGCCGACTCGCATACCCTTTTCGGGGAACTTTACTTCCACAGGGCGGCGGACTGGCCGGAAGGTGCCATGCTCGACATAAGCGAATGGGACACGGGGAAGCGGCTCGGGCAGATCCCTCAGGTCGGGCATACGTACCAGACCGTCGGAAATATGAACGAGCACCAGCTCATCATAGGGGAGACCACATTCGGCGGACGTCCCGAACTTTATGACTCTACGGGTATCATGGATTACGGCTCGCTCATCTATGTTGCCCTGCAAAGGGCCAGGACAGCCCGCGAAGCCATCGGAATCATAGCGGAGCTCGCCGATACCTACGGCTACTGTTCCAGCGGAGAATCCTTTTCCATAGCAGACAAGGATGAAGTCTGGGTAATGGACCTTATCGGGAAAGGCTACAAGGAGGAAAACGGGGAAAATGTCCGCAAGGGTATCGTGTACGTGGCCCGCAGGGTGCCCGACGGCTATATCTGCGCCCACGCGAACCAGTCCCGCATCAGCACCTTCCCCCTCGACGATCCGGAAAACTGCATCTATTCTCCGGATGTCATCTCTTTTGCCCGTGAAATGGGTTACTTCGACGGGGCGGATGAGGATTTTAGCTTCTGTGACGCCTATAATCCTTTGAATTTCGGAGCTTTGCGCGGTTGTGAGGCCAGGACCTGGTCTGCCTTCAACATCCTTTGCGACGGCCGGTTCACTTTCGAAGACGAAGACGGGAATACCGTTACTGAAGATGCGTACTCGTATATAGACTATGCAATGGGCTACGATGCGTCGAAGCGTTTTCCGCTTTTCGTAAAGCCGGCCCGCAAGCTGACCGTAAAGGACGTGGCCGATGCCATGCGCGACCATTTCGAAGGCACCCCTATGGATATGACGACGGATATCGGGGCCGGCGGAAATGCCCTGCCGTACCGCTGGAGGCCCATGGAGTTCGAATACGAGGGGGAGACTTACGTGAATGAAAGGGCCATAGCGACCCAGCAGACGGGCTTCTGGTTCGTGGGACAGTCCCGCGGATGGCTCCCGGACGTGATAGGCGGCCTGCTCTGGTTCGGGACGGACGATGCTGCGACTTCGTACCTCACGCCGATATACACCAGTACGTACAGGGTGCCCGAATGTTTTGCGGAAGGGAACGGCGACATGCTGACCTATTCGCCGACTTCGGCTTTCTGGATATGCAACAGGGTCGCAAATGCCTGCTATAGGATGTATGACGTCATGGCTGCCTTTGTAAGGGAAAGAATCGACAGTTTCGAGAACAGCCAGATGGAAACCGTGCGGATGGTGGACAGCCAGGCTCTCGACCTTTATGAAAAGGCCCTGGATACGCCTCGCCGACAGATACGGCGCAACGATCAGGCACGCAAGACCGTCGACCCGTATGCGCAGGTAAGGGATTTCCTGACGGACTACTCCGTGGAGACTGCCCAGGGGATTTTCAGGGAATGGACGGATCTGGAGGTCACTCTCCTGATCAAGTTCATGGACGGGAATGTGAAGGCGCAGAATCCGGACGGTTCATTCGTCACGAACGGCTACCGTGGCGACATCCCTGACGGGATAACGAATCCCGGCTACACTGAAAAATGGAAGGAAGCAGTCGTCCGGGATCACGGAGATGTCCTCCGCTGCCGTTGATCCGACTTCCCGGCGCGTGCCCCTACGGATGCCGCTGATATACGCCCCTGATTGACGGAACATTGACTGTAAAGGAAAAAATATCGCTCTTTCCCCATTCTCCCGGTGTCTACAGGTACTATGACGCCGAGGGGAATGTCATCTATGTGGGCAAGGCAAAGGATCTGCACAAGAGGGTGGCGCAGTACTTCGTCTCTCCGGAGAGGCTGACGCGCAAGACCGCGGTAATGGTGTCGAAGATCGCCGATGCGCAATACTCCGTTGTGGATTCCGAGGCCGATGCCCTGCTGCTGGAGAACAATCTCATCAAACAGTACAAGCCCAGGTACAATATCCTGTTGAAGGACTCCAAGACCTATCCCTGGATATGCGTCAGTGCGGATGAATTTCCGAAAGTCTTCCTGACCCGGCGCTTTGTCAGGGACGGCTCGCGGTACTTCGGCCCGTACAGTTCCGCGATGCACGCAAGGAACCTGCTCGGACTTTTTTCGGAACTCTATCCCCTGCGCAGCTGCAAGCTGAAGATAACTGCGGAGGCGGTATTGCGTAAGAAGTTCAGACCCTGTCTCGATTTCCATATAGGACGGTGCAGGGGGTGTTGTGTCGGAGGCATTTCCGTGAAGGAATACAATGACAACATAGAGGAAATCGTCAGGCTTCTGAAAGGGGGAGGCCGGGAGATGATCCGGCGTCTGAAAGAGCAGATGGGCGAGGCTGCCGCCGCCCTGGATTTCGAGTCGGCGGAAGAATACCGGAAAAAGGCTGCCCTTTTGGAAAAACATTACGGGAAATCCCTGATTGTCAATTCTGTAATAGGAAGCGTGGATGTCTTTTCATTAGTTTTCGATGCCAATGAGGCGTTCGGGAATTTCATGCGGCTGAAAGACGGTGCCGTGGTGCAGTCGCTGAATCTCGGCTTCAAGATGAACATCGAGGAGGAGCAGTCCGCGGTCCTGGGAGTCTTCATAGGTGAAATACAGTCCAAGTTCGGAGACCTTTCCCCTGAGGTCATAGTTCCCTTCCTGCCGGATGTCGAAATCGGAGGCATAGATTTCAGGATTCCCGTGAAAGGGGACAAGCTGGCCCTGCTCGAACTGAGTATGAAGAATGCCAAGGAGATGAGATTCAACGCCCTGAAGCAGCAGGAGCATACCGACCCCGACGAATTCAGGATGAAAGTGATGTCCGAACTCAGGGATGCCCTCGGGATGAAAGAACTGCCGAGACACATCGAGTGTTTCGACAACTCCAATATCCAGGGCACCAATCCTGTGGCCTCGTGCGTGGTTTTCCGGGACGCGGTCCCTTCAAAAAAGGATTACCGGCATTTCAATATAAAGACAGTGGTCGGGCCGAACGACTATGCTTCCATGAAGGAGATTGTGAACCGGCGGTACTCCAGGATGTTGAGGGAAGCTCCCGATGACCTGCCCCAGTTGGTCGTCATCGATGGCGGCAAAGGCCAGCTCGGCAGTGCGTACGAGGCCCTGTATGAACTCGGCATCATTGACAGGCTGACTGTGGTAGGCCTTGCCAAACGGTTCGAGGAGATTATCCGGGTAGGTGATCCCCATCCGCTTTTTTTGGACAGGAATTCCCAGGCCCTGAAAGTGATGCAGCACATCAGGGACGAGGCGCACCGCTTCGGCATCACCCATCACAGGAACCGCCGCAGCAAGGCTCAGATAAAATCCGCCCTGCGGGAAATCAAAGGCGTCGGCGAAAAGACCGAACAGCGCCTCATAATGCACTACGGGAGCGTGGCGCGTATAGCCTCCGCCTCTGTGCAGGATCTTGAAACACTTGTAGGAAAGGAGCTTGCCGGACGTATCCACGATACCCTTACGGAAGGAAAAATATAAAAATTTCTTTTTTTGGGATTTTTTTACTTATCTTTGCGCCGATAATTCGCTGAGCAAGTGTATTCAAACATAAACTATTAATTAATTAAACTTAAAAATTATGTCAGAAGTTGCATCTAAAGTAAAAGCAATTATCGTTGACAAATTGGGCGTTGACGAATCTGAAGTAACAGAGACTGCAAGCTTTACAAATGATCTTGGCGCAGATTCTCTCGATACGGTCGAACTTATAATGGAGTTTGAAAAGGCTTTCAACATCACTATCCCTGATGAGGATGCCGGCGAGAAGATTTCGACTGTTCAGGACGCTATCGATTATATCGAAAACAAGCTTAACGCCTAAACCGTTTGTCAGCAAACAATAAAAGGGGCCGACCGAAAGTCGGGCCCCTTTTTTCGTATCCATCCGGAGGAGGTTTCTTTTCGTATCGGGACGAGGTTTCCGTCATTTGTCCATAGATTTGGAAACGGAGTACGTGATGACGATCCGCGGGAGATTGCCTTCCGCATCGTCTGCCGAGGCGGCGTCATCTGCCGCGGGCCCTCTGAGCACGCCCCTGTAATAGCGGTCCTTGTCGAGCTGTGTCGAGACTGTCGTAGTCGTGGTGCTCTGCGAGCTGGCGTACTGCGCTGCGAGCATATAGTTGTAGTAGTTGCTCATCCCGTAATAGCTTCCGTAGTAGCTGCCATAGCCGTAGCCGTAATAGCCGCCGTATCCGCCATATCCGTACGGGTTGTACAGGCTGTTGTAGTAGTCGTAGTAGGCCAGATTCTGATAATAGTCGCTCAGGCTGCTGTTGTCCGAAGATTCGGTCTCGACGACTTCATTGGCCATGGCCAGCATCCAGATGTCGTAGTCCTCCGCATCTTCTTCATCCATCCTGGTCAGTATCTCCTGCACGTGATGACTGATGTCGGGACAGTAGCAGTTGGTGGATCTGTTTATGTCCCCCTGATTCTCGGTCGAGACGCTCGAATCCGTCAGCCCCGCGAAAGTATAGTAGGTCTCTCCGGAATCTTCATCGACTGACGAAATCCTGCAGGTCGGGCTGAGCCTGTCCGGATAGAGATACATGCTGTTGTAGCTTGCGGGGTCGTAGTCGTACGGCAGGATCAGGGTAGCCTTGTGTACGATGACCCCGGCTGGATTTATATTCTCCTCAGTGAACACATCGTACAGCTTTTCCCGGATTTCCATAGCCGGAATCACGGGCTTTATCCCGCTGCCTCCCTCGATGTAGAGCTTGTCGCTCACGGTCTTGAGCGGGCTTCCGTCGGCATCCGTTTCCGAAGTCGCGATGTTCAGGGCGAACTGGGTTGTCTGCGACGGGGTCACGTAAGCGCTTTCGGTGTCTTCATAGACCTGCATTGCCTGCGCCCCGAAGAAAAACAGGAAAGACGTATCCACATTTTCCCTGTTGCCGTACCTGGCCCTGAATTTCAGTTCGGCGTAGTTTCCGCCTATATAATAGGAGTCGGTCACGATGATAGGCAGTTCGAACAGGTTGATCCTGCCTCCGAAGCCCTCCGGTTCGTCCACATCGATGTAGATTCCATGCAGGAGATCGTGCTCTACATAGTGGCTTACCGAGTCCATCTTTTCGGCTTCCTGGAGTTCCTTTATGGCTTTGATGCACTCATCGCCGAACCATGGATAGAAGTCGAACGACAGGGAATCCTGCCCGAAATAGCTGACGACAGGGGCTACTCGTTTCCCCACTTCGATTTTCTCTTTCCCGTCCTGGTCTTTCCCGTTGATGTAGATGACATCTTCTCCTATTTCCGAATCGAGCCTGTAGACATTCACTTTCTGGATGATGTTCTCCTGGCTTTTGTCAGGGAAAGAAAGCGTATCCCTTACTATGGTGAAGTGGAATTGGGTGCATTTCGGGTTTTCCCCGAAATCCATATCCGGATCCACGGGGATGATAGTGAATGCGCTGCTCCTTTTGGCGGTGCCGAACGTCTCGTCCCTGACTGCGCCTATGGTGATTCTCGAGGAACTGTAGCCGGAAAGCCTGTCCGTATTTTCCAGACGGATCTTGTCCAGGTAAATGGTATCGGTATAGACATCGTACTGATGCCGTGTGGGGATGAATTCCTTTCCGAGCCCGTTATCTATCTTCACGCAGGAAAGCGTACTGCATATTCCCGCCACAACTCCTGCTGCGAGGTGAATGAATTTCAGCTGCATTTTTCTAAAACCGGTCGTAAAAATTGTTGTATACATCGATATAGCTGCCGTTTTCAATGGTTTCCGCGTCGTACGGAAGTATCGGCAGTCCGGATTTCCCGCAAAACTCTGCGAGTCCGCCGTCCAGATGTCCTGTACCCATGATGATGCCGTCGGAGTAGCTGACGGCAAGTTTTGCCAGTCCGATGCCGTCCGATGTGTCCATTGCGCCGAGGTCTGCATCCGTGATGTCCCCGAAGCGTATTTTTTCCTTCAGGTTTTCCGGGAACGTCTCTTTTGAAATGTCACCGTAAAGGGAAAGGATGACCTTGCTGTCTGAAAATATCGGGTCGTCCGAATAGACTTTTTTCAGATACAGCGGAAGTATGTGGGATATCCAGCCCTGACAGTGGACTATGTCGGGAGCCCACCTGAGCTTTTTTACCGTTTCCAGGACTCCGCGGGCGAAGAATACGGCACGTTCGCCGTTGTCCTCGAAGAATTTCCCGTTTTCATCGGAATAGACCTGCTTCCTGTGGAAATAGTCTTCGTTGTCGATGAAATAGACCTGCATCCTGGCTGCGGAAATGGAGGCCACCTTGATGACAAGCGGCCTGTCGACATCGTTTATTATGATGTTCATTCCGGACAGGCGGATGACTTCGTGAAGCTGGTTTTTCCTCTCGTTTATGCAGCCGTAGCGCGGCATGAACGAACGTATCTCCTTTTTCCGCTCCTGAATGCCCTGCGGCAGATAACGCCCGATTCTCGATATGTCGCTTTCGGGAAGGTATGGAAATATCTCCGAATTGACATAAAGAATTTTTTTAGCACTATCTCCCATATCCTATGGCATATTAAAGACAAAAACTCAACAAATATAATAATTATTTTTGATATTTCACTATCTTTGCCCAATTGGGTGCCCCTAAATGTCGGCATCCATAGAATATTATGGCAAAAGAGGAACGCGGAATAATAGGCAGGAGGCTCAGAAGCGCATATCTTTCGACTGTCATCAGCATCAGTCTCGTGCTTCTGCTGGTCGGCATTGCGAGCCTGCTTTTGGTGAATGCCGGATCCGTCTCGGACTATTTCAAGGAAAACATGCGGATTTCCGTGATGCTGAAGCAGAACGTGGGGGAAAAGGCTGCCAAAGAGTTTCTGCTCGACCTCGGCTCGGGGCGCTACATCAAGTCCGCCGAATATATTTCCGTGGAGCAGGGAGAAAGGGAGATGGCGGAGCTGCTCGGAGAGGATTTTCTCGACGTGTTCGAATCGAATCCGATACCCATATCCATAGACGTAACCCTTAAAGCCGACTATGTGTCGGCTGACAGTCTGGATATGGTGAAAAGGGAGATATCTGCCGACCCTCTGGTCGATGAGGTCGTCTACCAGCCTACTCTTGTCGAGGCGCTGAACGCCAATCTGAGCCGGATCTCCCTTGTGCTCGGGGTGTTCATCGCCCTGCTGCTGTTCATTTCTTTCGTGCTTATAAACAATACCATACGCCTGAACGTATATGCCAAGAGGTTCACCATACATACCATGAAACTCGTAGGGGCGACCCGTGCTTTCATCAGGGCTCCGTTCCTGGTGCAGTCTGCTTTCCAGGGGATATTTTCGGCCATGATAGCCATACTCGGGCTGATCGGCCTGCTTTTCCTGATGAGGAGCGAGCTGGCGCAGCTGTTCGAGATTTTCAGCCTGGAACTGCTGGTGGTGACGATGGGGATCGTACTGGTTTCGGGCCTGCTTATCTGCCTGACAAGTACGTATTTCGTGGTGAACAAACTTGTGTCCCTTGACAAGGACGACCTGTATTACTGATTTTTATGCAGGCGCCCGGGTGACGCCGGGTGTTTTTGCGATGGAAACTGTCGGAAAATATTATCGATGATGGAAAAAATGCCGATAACCCCGAAAGGCCTCCGGTTCGTACTTGCCGGGGTGATAGTGATGATAGCCGGCTACATTCTGCTTGCCGGCGGAGGAGTCAGGGACCCGGAAACGTTCAACTATGCCATGTTCGATTTCCGCAGGCTCGTGGCTGCGCCGGTAGTGATTCTTTGCGGCATCACGGTCATCATTGCCGGGATAATGAACCGGGGCAAGGATGTGGAATCAGAGAAGGAGTAAGGGATTATGGAATGGTATGAAGCGATCATCCTCGGGCTTGTCCAGGGTCTTACCGAATTCCTGCCCGTGAGCAGCAGCGGACATCTTGTGATCGGACGCGAGATTCTCGGCGTCGAGGATTCGGGAGACCTGGTTTTCGAAGTGGCGGTGCACGCGGCTACGGTACTGAGCACCATAGTGGTCTTCCGCCATCAGATCTGGAATCTGCTGAAAGGTCTGTTCAAGTGGAAATACAATGACGAGACGGATTATATCCTGAAGATCTGCGTCTCGATGATTCCCGTATTCATAGTGGGCGTCTTTTTCAAGTCTTTCGTCGAGGGGCTGTTCGAGTCGCTTTTCGTAGTCGGGGTAGCCTTGCTGATGACTGCAGTGCTGCTTTTTCTGTCGGATATGGCTTCGAATCCCCGGCGCCCGCTCCCTGCCGGTGCCATGACCGCGAGAAACGGCATTTCATACTGGCAGGCCTTTGCCGTGGGCCTGGGACAGGCTTTTGCCGTGATTCCGGGGCTGTCCCGCTCCGGCACCACCATCTCCGTGGGGCTTATCTGCGGGGTCAGAAGGGAAGTGATGGCACAGTTCTCTTTCCTGATGGTACTCGTCCCGATTCTCGGCGAGGCGTTCCTTCAGGTGGTCGGAGGTGAGATCGGCGGCTCGACGCTCGGGGTCATGCCTGTGCTGCTCGGTGCAGCATCCGCTTTCCTGTCAGGACTTTTCGCCTGCAAGGCGATGATTGCCCTGGTGAAAAAGGCCCGGCTGACCTGGTTCGCCCTTTACTGCGCGGTCGTTTCCCTGCTGATTATGATATTCGGTTGATGTCATCCCGAGATCCCGTGTATTGTTATTTCGAGAACCTCCCCTATTGTCATTTCGAGTATCCCGCGTATTGTCATTTCGAGAACCTCCCCTATTGTCATTTCGAGCGAAGTCGAGAAATCTGCCCCCCCAGCGAGAAATCCGCCCATAATATGGAAACACCCCGCCCCCTCACATATTTCGTAGCCGACGTCCACCTCGGTCTCGACGTCAACGACCCGGCGGATCGCGAACGTCGTTTCGTATCGTTCCTGAGGTCATTGCCGAAAGAGCGGACGCAGGCCCTGTATCTTCTCGGCGACATCTGGGATTTCTGGTACGAATACCGCGATGTGGTACCGAAAGGCTATGTCAGGGTCTTTGCCGCCCTCACAGAGCTGATGGATGCCGGGGTGAAAGTGTATTTCTTTCAGGGGAACCACGATGTGTGGACCTATCATTATTTCGAGGAATTGGGGATGAAAAGGCTCGAACAGCCGGCGTATGTAGACATAGAAGGTACGCATTTCTGCCTCGGGCATGGCGACGGCCTCGGCCCCGTACCGGTCGGCTACCGTCTTCTGCGCGGCATTTTCCACAACCGGGTGCTTCAGTTCCTTTTCAGCCTTCTGCATCCGTGGCTCGCTTTCCGTTTCGGCAACGGCTGGTCGCGCCGCAACCGTCTCGCCCGTCATTCCGACTATTTTTTCAAGGGTAAGGACGAACCTCTCTACAAATTCGCTTCGGAATACGAGAAAACGCATCCCGTGGATTATTTCATATTCGGGCACTATCATGTCGACATAAAGATACGCACTCCGGAAGGCGCGGATCTGTTCGTCCTGAAAGACTGGATGACCTCGTCCCCTTACCTGTACTTCGACGGAATCTCGATTTTGGGCGGGAATTTCCAGAAAAGCGAAAAGTAGAGCCCCTCGAACTGGCCGGTATCCCACAGTTCTACGAGTTCCTCGACAGCTCTGTCTTCTCCGTCTGGATCGTAAGGCTTTTTCAGGTCTGTTCCGAACAGCTTGGCGATTCCCTGCCAGAACCCTGCCGCTATCCCGTTTTTATAGTCCTTGATGATCATATAGGAGGACTTCCCGATTTCCCTGTCGATGAGCTTCATGAGCAGGGCCCCCTGCGAGACTGTCATACTGCGCATCGGCTGTTCGAAGTCCTCGAAAAGCTCTTTCTGCATCTCGTTTATGTACCTGTCCCTCTTCCCGCGTTTCAGGTTGTCTGCAGCTATGGTGCTGTCCACCTCATGGACCAAATGCCTGGCAGCCAGCGCATAAGGATAGGCCTTGCTGAAATTGTGCACTAAGCGGTAATATTTTCTCCATTCCCGCCCTTTCTGCCTCGGCATCTTCGAGTACACCCTCGCCGGCGGCAGCTCGTCCACATAGACCGTGTCCTTTCCCTCGACCATAAACTGCATATACAGGCTTTCCGGGGTCTGTTTCTCCGGATCCTGTCTTTTTCCTGCCGTACAGGCATAGCTTCTCCCTCCCGCCGCCGCATCGCTGCCTCTTCCTGCCTCCGCACAGGTATAACCGCCCGTTCCCGCTGTCCCGCAGGCATGGTCTCCCTTTCCTGTCTCCGCGAGAGCATGGCATTCCCCTCCTGCCGTCAAAGCCATTGCCGCGGCGGCCGCCATATACAATATTATATGTATCCGTTTTCCAGCCAATTCCAGTCCTCGAATATTCTTATGCCGAACATATCCTCCCGATTCCGGGATGCCCCCTGCCGGTTCCGGCCCGTGGGAGAATCCTCGGAACTGCGGGCCTGCAAATTTATGAATTTTCCCGATATTGGCTAAGTTTTTCTCTGTCGGTCGAAAATGATGCGAAAAATTTTTGACCGGTGTTCGTAACAGAGTGATTTTCCCTTATTTAAGTGGCAGATATTTCGGTCGAAAATATCTGCTTTTTTATTGAAAAGTATTTGCAATTCAGAAAAAATGACTATCTTTGCAGTCCCTTAATTGAGGATAAGTCCGCCCAACCAGCTGATACTCAATTAAATAGGACTAAGAAATAAATTTTATAAAAGTAATAGAACAATGTTACAACCGAAGAAAACAAAATTTAGAAGGCAGCAGAAGGGCCGCATGAAAGGCATGGCCCAGAGGGGCAACCAGCTTGTGTTCGGTTCTTTCGGCATCAAGACCCTTGAGAACTGCTGGCTTACCGGTCGTCAGATTGAGGCAGCGCGTCAGGCAGTTGTGCGTTATATGAAGCGTGAAGGAAAGATCTGGATCAGGATTTTCCCTGACAAGCCTTACACCAGGAAGCCTGCTGAGGTCCGAATGGGTAAAGGTAAGGGTAATCCGGAAGGTTTTGTCTGCCCTGTCACCCCGGGCCGTATCCTGATTGAGGCGGAAGGTGTTCCTATGGAGATTGCAAAAGAGGCTCTTCGCCTCGGCGCCCAGAAACTCCCGGTGACCACCAAGTTCGTTGTACGTAGAGACTATGTTGTTGAATAATTAATGGAGAAAAAATGAAAGCATCTGAAGTACGTGAAATGTCGATTGCCGATCTCCGCGACCGTATCGAGGCCGAGAAGGCTGCGCTCGACACAATGAAGATAAACCACACGATTTCTCCTATAGAGGATACGTCGAAAATAGCAAAGGCCAGAAGGGACATCGCAAGAATGATGACTATCCTGGCAGAAAAGGAAAAACAGAACTAAAATTTCAGTCTGATGGAAAGGAATCTTCGTAAGGAAAGAATAGGAGTCGTGGTCAGCAACAAGATGGACAAGTCCATAGTCGTTGCCGTGGCAACAAAGGAAATGCACCCTATTTACGGTAAATTCGTAAAGAAGACCACCAAATTCGTCGCTCACGATGAGAAGAACGAGTGCAGCGAAGGCGATACCGTACGTATTATGGAAACCCGTCCTCTGAGCAAGACCAAGAGGTGGAGATTAGTAGAAATCGTAGAAAAAGTTAAATAACAATGATACAGCAGGAAACACGTTTACAGGTGGCAGACAACAGTGGTGCAAAGGAAGTCCTCTGCATCCGCGTGCTCGGTGGTACGCGCCGCCGTTATGCAAAGGTAGGCGACAGGATAGTCGTTGCCGTGAAGAGCGCCATCCCTGGCGGGGATGCCAAGAAAGGTTCAGTATCCAAGGCTGTAGTAGTCCGTACCAAGAAAGAAATACGCAGACCGGACGGATCGTACATCCGTTTCGACGACAATGCCTGCGTCCTTCTCAACAACCAGGGAGAAGTCCGCGGTACCCGTATTTTCGGCCCTGTGGCAAGGGAGCTCCGTGAGAATTATATGAAAATCGTTTCACTGGCACCTGAGGTCCTTTAATCGAAATAGCGTTATGAAGAAGATTTATATCAAAAAAGGCGACACAGTCTATGTCAATGCCGGCAACGACAAAGGGAAGACCGGCAAGGTGCTCGAGGTTATCCCTTCCAAGGACCGCGCTATCGTGGAAGGTGTCAATATGGTGAGCAAGCACACCAAACCGAACCCGAAGAATCCTCAGGGCGGTATTGTAAAACAGGAGGGAACTATCCATATTTCCAACCTGCAGCTTATAGACCCGACGAAAGGCGGCCCGACGAGAATCGGCCACAAGGTAGTGGATGGAAAGAAGATCCGTTATTCTAAAAAATCTGGAGAGGAGATCAAATAATGGCAAAGACTAAGAAGACAGAGGAAGTCGTGAACACGGCAGTGCCTGCAGGATATGTTCCGACTCTGAAGAAATTATACAGGGAACAGATCGTTCCGAAGCTGATGAAGGAATTCTCTTACACTACGGTTATGCAGGTTCCGAAGCTCGTGAAGATCACTATCAACCAGGGTGTCGGCGATGCTACCGCTGACAAGAAACTCGTGGAGAACGCACAGCAGGAGCTTACACTCATCGCAGGCCAGAAAGCCGTCACCACGCTTTCGAAAAAGGATATTTCGAACTTCAAGCTCCGTAAGGGGAATCCGATCGGCGTGAAGGTCACTCTCCGCGCATCGAAGATGTATGAGTTCCTCGAGAGGCTTATCCGCATCTCCCTCCCTCGTATCAGGGATTTCAACGGCATCTCCGAGAAGATGGACGGCAAGGGGAACTACACCCTCGGTATCAAGGAGCAGATCATCTTCCCCGAAATCGACATCGACAAGATTTCGAAAATCCTCGGATTGGAGATTACTTTCGTGACTACAGCTAAGACAGATGAGGAAGCCCACGCACTTCTGCGTGAATTCGGTCTGCCTTTCAAAAAACATAACAACTAAAGGAGAACTGGTATGGCAAAAGAATCTATGAAAGCCCGCGAAGTAAAACGCGCGAAATTGGTTGCCAAATACGCAGAAAAGAGGAAAGCCCTCAAAGAGGCCGGAGACTGGGCTGCGCTTGACAAGCTTCCTAAGAATTCAAGCCCTTGCAGGATGCACAACCGCTGTTCTCTCACAGGAAGACCGAAAGGCTATATGCGTATGTTCGGCATCAGCCGTATCCAGTTCCGTGAGATGGCAAGCAACGGTCTCATCCCGGGAGTGAAGAAGGCAAGCTGGTAACCGGACTTTGAACTGAAACAATATTATTCAACGTTTAATGGATATCGGGCGCGCGGATGCGCCGGTTATAAAACAACAAAAAAATGACTGATCCAATAGCAGATTATCTTACAAGGATCCGCAATGCCTATATGGCAGGAAAGAAAATCGTCGAGATCCCTTCATCCAAGATGAAGCTGGCCATGACGAAGATCCTTTGTGAAAAAGGTTACATCCTCAGCTACAAGTTGGTCGAGGGCCAGCCTTTCAACACGATCAAAATCGCCCTCAAGTACCATCCTCAGACCAAGACGGCTGCCATCAAGAGCATCACGCGTGTCTCCAAGCCGGGCCTCAGGAAGTACACCGACGTAGAGAATATGCCGAGAGTGCTCAATGGCCTCGGAATCGCCATCCTCTCCACTTCAAAGGGTATCATCACCGACAAGGAAGCCAAGGAAATGAATGTCGGAGGTGAGGTTTTATGTTATGTATATTAATCTAAAAGCAAACTCATAATGTCAAGAATTGGTAAATTGCCTGTACACCTTCCTGCCAAGGTCACTGTGGAAGTGCTCCCCGGCAACGTTGTTAAGGTTAAAGGACCTCTCGGCGAGCTCAGTCAGAAAGTGGATTCCGACATTACCGTGACCGTAGAGGGAAATGAAGTAAAATTGACTCGTCCTACCGATCTTCCGAGACACCGTTCTCTCCACGGACTTTACCGTGCGCTCATCCACAACATGGTGGTCGGAGTTTCAGAAGGATTCACTATCAAACAGGAACTCATCGGTGTAGGTTATCGTGTAGACGTCAAAGGCCAGATCCTTGAATTTTCACTCGGTTTCTCACACGACGTTCATTTTATGCTTCCGGCCGAAGTCAAGGCAGAGGCAGAGCCTGTGAAGAAGGGTGCAAACCCTATCCTTGTGCTGAAGAGTGCGGACAAGCAGCTCGTAGGCCAGGTGGCAGCTAAAATACGTTCTCTGCGCAAGCCTGAGCCGTACAAGGGCAAGGGTATCAGATTTGTCGGCGAGCAGATCCGTCGCAAGGCAGGCAAGTCGGCAGGTGCTAAATAATAGGAGATTCAGTTATGGCATTGAATAAGATAGAAAGAAGAAGAAGGATTCATTACCGTATCCGTAAGGTTGTCAACGGTACTGCTGAAAGGCCGAGAATGGTTGTGTTCAGAAGCAACAAGCAGATTTACGTGCAGGTAATCGACGACACCAAGGGTGTCACCCTCGTTTCCGCAGCATCGAACGACAAGGCACTTGCAGCCGAGTGCAAAGGCAAGTCCGGTAAGGAAGCAGCCGCTTTGGTAGGCAAGGCCATCGCAGAGCGCAGTATAGCAAAAGGGATTACCACCATATCTTTCGACCGTGGGGGGTACCTTTATCATGGAAGAGTAAAAAGTTTGGCTGAAGCTGCCCGTGAAGGTGGCCTAATATTCTAAAGAAGACTATGGCAAATACAAATGTTAAAAGAGTAAAGACTTCAGACCTCGAACTTAAGGACAGGTTAGTCGCAGTCAGGAGGGTGACGAAGGTTACGAAAGGTGGCCGTCACTTCAGTTTTGCAGCCATCGTCGTGGTAGGTGACGAAAACGGCGTGGTAGGCTATGGTCTCGGAAAGGCGAATGAGGTCACTACAGCGATTTCAAAGGGTATCGAGGATGCCAAGAAGAATCTGGTGAAAGTCCCTGTCCTCAACAAGACGATTCCTCACGAGCAGGAAGCCAAGTTCGGCGGGGCAAGGGTGTTTATGAAGCCTGCCGCACCGGGTACCGGAGTGAAGGCGGGAGGCGCCATGCGTGCAGTGTTCGAGTCTGTAGGCGTGCAGAACGTCCTCGCCAAGTCCAAAGGATCCTCCAATCCTCACAATCTGGTGAAAGCTACGGTTGCTGCCCTTGTGGAAATGAGGGATGCCTATACGGTAGCCGGGCTTCGCGGTATTCCAATGAGCAGAGTATTTAACGGTTAAGGAGGGAGATCGAAATGGCAAAAATCAAGATAACCCAGATCAAGAGCAAGAACGGTGCTTCCAAGAGGCAGATTGCAAATCTCCAGTGCCTCGGAATCCGCAGAATGCACCAGACTGTCGAGGTTGAGCTTACCCCTGTTACCAAAGGTATGGTTCAGAAGGTTCTCCACCTTGTGAAAGTAGAGGAAATTTAATTCGGAGGATCGAGTAATGAAATTGAATGAATTAAGACCTGCAAAAGGTTCTGTAAAAAGCAGGAAGAGAATAGGACGTGGTGAAGGCTCTGGTCACGGCGGAACATCTACCCGCGGTCACAAGGGTGCACAGGCACGTTCGGGTTATTCCCGCAAGATAGGATTCGAAGGAGGCCAGATGCCTATCCAGAGACGTCTTCCCAAGTTCGGATTCAACAACATCAACAGGGTTGAGTATGTTCCTATCAATGTTGCGACCCTTCAGAAACTGTCCGAGAAATTCGGTGTTACGGCTATCGATACCGAGTTCCTGAAAAGGAACGGCGTAGTGTCCGGATCCGCTTTGGTGAAGATCCTCGGCAACGGCGAACTTACTGCCAAGCTCGAAGTATCGGCAAACGCTTTCTCAAAGTCGGCCATCGCCAAGATCGAGGCCCAGGGTGGAACAGCTACTACAATTAAGAAATAATGAAGAAGTTTATACAGACCATAAAAAACATCTTCAAGATTGAAGAACTGCGCAAGAGAATCGTGTACACGATTCTTTTGCTGCTGGTTTATCGTCTCGGGTGCTTTATCGTGCTTCCGGGCATAGACTCGGCCCAGTTGGCGAATCTCCAGGACAACACCCAGGAAGGTCTCGTAGGTCTCCTGAACATGTTCTCCGGAGGCGCATTCGGCAATGCTTCAATTTTCGCTTTGGGTGTGATGCCTTACATCTCGGCATCCATCGTTATCCAGCTCCTCGGGGTGTTCGTCCCTTATTTCCGCAAACTCCAGATGGAAGGTGAGAGCGGAAGGAGGAAGATGAACCAGATGACAAGGTATCTGACCATCCTCATCCTCTGCATCCAGGGCCCTGCCTATATGGCATCGCTTCACAGCCAGATTCCCGAGAGCGCATTCCTTGCAGTCCACAATCTCGGCTGGAGCAACTTCATGTTCAACTTCGTCTCCACCATCATCCTGGTCGGCGGTACGATGTTCGTGATGTGGCTCGGCGAAAGGATTACCGACAGAGGCATAGGAAACGGTATCTCACTCATCATTATGGTCGGTATCATCGCCCGTCTCCCTTACGCCCTTACGGCTGAAATCGGAGAAAAGGTGAACAATACCGCCGGTGGCGTGCTGATGCTTATCGTGGAGCTTGTGGTTCTCTTCTTCGTGTTCGTGGCTGCCATCGCTCTTGTGCAGGGTGTAAGGAAAGTTCCTGTACAGTATGCCAAGAGGATTGTGGGCAACAAACAGTACGGTGGCGTACGCCAGTACATCCCGATGAAAATCAATGCGGCCGGCGTAATGCCGATCATCTTCGCCCAGGCGCTGATGCTTTTCCCGCTTATTTTCTCGCAGTTCGACGCCACAAGAGGCCTTGCCGCGACTTTGAGCAATTATACCGGTTTCTGGTATAACCTTATATTCGGACTTCTCGTTGTGATTTTCACATATTTCTATACGGCTGTCACCGTAAACCCTACAATGATGGCCGAGGATATGAAGAAAAACGGAGGGTTTATTCCGGGCGTGAAACCTGGAAAGAAGACCGTCGAGTACCTCGACACCATCATGTCGCGTGTCACTCTCCCGGGCTCCATTTTCCTGGCCCTCATCGCCATCCTTCCGGCATTCGCAATGCTGCTCGGAGTGAACAACCAGTTCGCAAGCTTCTACGGCGGTACTTCGCTGCTGATTCTTGTCGGCGTGGTTCTGGACACCCTCCAGCAGATCGAGAGCCATCTCCTGATGCGTCATTACGACGGACTTATGAAGACAGGCCGTCTGAAAGGGCGTTCGGGAATGTAATTTCAACAGGATCTTTGGATTATGGTAAGGCCGAAAACTGAAGAAGAGATAGCGCTGATGCGCGAGAATGCCATTCTCGTATCCAAGACATTGGCTGAGGTCGGTAAGGCGGTTGCCCCAGGTGTGACAACTCTCGAGTTGAATAGGGTGGCCGAGACTTTCATCCGTGACCACGGGGCTATACCGAGCTTCTTAGGTTATGAAGGCTTTCCTGCCGCTCTCTGTATTTCTGTAAATGATGTCGTGGTTCACGGCTTTCCTTCGGACTATGTTCTGAAAGAGGGCGACATCGTGTCGGTGGACTGCGGTACTCTGTACAAGGGATACAACGGTGATTCGGCGTACACTTTCCCCGTAGGGGAGGTGGATGCAGAAACCCGGAAACTCCTGGATGTCACCAAGGAGTCTCTGTACAAGGGAATAGAGAAAGCGGTGGACGGAAACAGGATAGGCGATATCGGACACGCGGTGCAATCGTATGCCGAATCTTTCGGTTTCTCAGTAGTGCGCGAGCTTGAAGGTCATGGAATCGGAAAGCAGATGCATGAGAATCCGGGAGTCCCGAACTACGGCAGACCGGGCAGAGGCCCGAAGCTCGTCAGCGGAATGACAATCTGCATAGAGCCGATGATTAATGCAGGTACCAGAAATGTGTATTTAGCTAAGAATGGTTGGGCAGTACACACGGCGGACCACAGGAAATCGGCGCATTTCGAGCTTACGGTTGTTGTCAGAAAAGACGTTCCTGAAGTACTGTCGACCTTTGATTTCATTGAAAAACCCGATGTTGAATTATAAAGTGATATTTTATGCCGAAACAGTCAGCAATAGAACAGGAGGGAGTCATCGTCGAGACGCTTCCGAACGCAATGTTCAAGGTGGAATTGGAGAACGGACACGTTATCCTGGCTCATATCTCCGGGAAAATGAGAATGCACTATATCAAGATTCTGCCGGGTGACAGGGTAAAGGTAGAAATGTCACCGTATGATTTGACAAAAGGAAGAATTTCGTTCAGGTACAAATAAAATTATTACGATAATGAGAGTCAAGGCATCCATCAAAAAGCGCAGCGAAGACTGCAAGATCGTCAAGCGTAAGGGCCGTCTTTACGTGATCTGCAAGAAGAACCCTAAATTCAAGATGCGCCAGGGATAATTTTTATTTAGTTGAATAATAAATAAAATAAAGAATAATTATGGCAAGAATAGCCGGAGTTGATTTACCTAACAACAAAAGAGGAGAAATAGGTCTTACCTATATCTTCGGAATCGGTCGCAGCTCAGCCAGGAAGATCCTCTCTGGTCTCGGAATTGATTTCGATACCAAAGTGGGCGAATGGAACGACGAGCAGATAGCAGGAATCCGTAACGTGATCGCGACCGAGTACAAGATCGAAGGAGAACTTCGTTCCACCATCCAGATGAACATCAAGCGTCTGATGGATATCGGCTGCTACAGAGGCATCCGTCACCGTATAGGCCTTCCGGTACGCGGGCAGAGCACGAAGAACAATGCCCGTACAAGGAAAGGCAAGAAGAAAACCGTTGCAAACAAGAAGAAGGCAACCAAATAACGGGAGATGAATTATGGCAAAGAAAACGACATCAACGAACAAGAAGAGAGTTGTCAAGGTTGACGCATACGGCGAGGCTCATATTTCATCAACCTTCAACAACGTGATCGTGACCCTCACCAACAGCA
The DNA here is from genome assembly GCA_949295645.1 of uncultured Bacteroidales bacterium. GTDB lineage: Bacteria > Bacteroidota > Bacteroidia > Bacteroidales > UBA932 > Cryptobacteroides. Next base: position 50,920 of record CASFLY010000159.1, read on the forward strand.
TCGGTCAGGTCATCAGCTGGTCTTCTGCCGGAAAGAGCGGCTTCAGGGGATCAAAGAAGAACACCCCTTACGCAGCGCAGGTAGCTGCAGCCGATGCGGCCAAGACTGCATACGACCTCGGCCTCCGCAAGGTAAAGGCATACGTAAAGGGCCCTGGTGCAGGCCGTGAGTCCGCTATCAGAACCATCCACGGAGCAGGAATCGAGATCACCGAGATTATCGACGTGACTCCTATGCCGCACAACGGATGTAGACCGAAAGGCCGTCGTAAAGTTTAATTTTTTATTGATAAGGGAAAATTACTATGGCAAGATATATCGGACCAACTACTAAAATCGCCCGTAAGTTCGGCGAGCCTATCTTCGGTACTGACAAGGATTTCGAAAAAAGGAATTATCCTCCGGGACAGCACGGTTTGGCAAGGAAGCGCAAGAAAGTTTCCGAGTACGGTACCCAGCTGAAAGAGAAGCAGAAAGTGAAATATACCTACGGAGTTCTCGAAAGACAGTTCCGCAACACTTACGAGAAAGCTTCCCGCATGAAGGGTCAGAAAGGCGAGAACCTCATCATGCTTCTTGAGTCCCGTCTCGACAATATCGTATACCGTCTCGGTATCGCTCCTACGAGAGCGGCTGCGAGGCAGCTTGTGACACACTGCCACATCACCCTGAACGGTGTCGTATGCAACATTCCTTCCGCTACCGTAAAGCCGGGTGACATTGTGGCTGTCAGGGAAAGGTCCAAGAGCCTGGAAGTGATCCAGAGCAGCGTCGCTTCGGCCCCTAAGTACTCGTGGCTCGAATTCGATGCAAAGGCCCTGACCGGGAAATACCTCAATGTCCCTGTAAGGGAAGACATTCCGGAAACAATCAACGAACAGCTCATCGTCGAATTGTACTCTAAATAATCGTTAACACCAATTAAGAAAAAATAATATGGCAATCTTAGCATTTCAGAAACCGGACAAGGTAATAATGCTCGAAGGGACGGAAACCGTCGGCCGGTTCGAGTTCAGGCCTCTTGAGCCTGGATATGGACAGACCATCGGCAACGCTCTCCGCCGCATCCTGTTGTCTTCTCTGGAAGGTTTTGCTATCAATTCGGTCAAGATTTCGGGCGTGGACCAGGAGTTCGCGACCATCCCGGGTGTGATTGAGGGGATGCAGGACATTATTCTGAATCTCAAACAGGTGAGATTCAAGAGAATGGTAGAAACTGTAGATTCCGAGGTAGCAAACATCGTAATCAGCGGCAAACAGGAGTTTACCGCGGAGGATATTTCCAAAGGATTGTCTTCTTTCAAGGTGTTGAATCCTGAACTGCACATCTGTTCACTCGAACCTTCCGTGAAGCTTGAGATTTCCCTCAACATAAGCAAGGGCCGCGGTTTCGTTCCTGCTGACGAGAATGTAGACTCCGACACTCCTATCGGAACCATTCCGGTGGATGCCATCTACACTCCTATCAAGAACGTGAACTGGATCGTGGACAACTGGCGTGTGGAGCAGAAGACCGATTATGAAAAGTTGACTCTTGAAATCATCACTGACGGCTCTATATCTCCTAAGCTTGCGCTTCAGGAGGCAGCCAACATCCTTATCTACCACTTCAAGCTGTTCACCGACGAGAAGAAGCTTTCTCTCGAAAGTGCGGTGGAGTCGGATTCCAAGGAGCTGGATGAAGAGTCTCTCAGAATGAGGCATCTGCTGCTGACCAAACTCTCGGACATGGGCCTTTCGGTAAGGGCTTACAACTGTCTGAAAGCAGCTGATATCGATACATTTGCAGACCTTGTTTCCTATTCGAGATCGGAGCTTATGAAATTCAGGAATTTCGGAAGGAAATCCCTGAACGAGATAGACCTCCTGGTGGAGAAGATGAAACTTTCGTTCGGTATGGATGTATCCAAGTATAATATTGAACCAAAGAAAAAGACTGTATAAAAAATGAGGCACAATAAATCATTCAATCATCTTAGCCGCAAGAGCGGACACCGTAAGGCTCTTCTCGCCAATATGGCAGTTTCTCTTATCGAGCACAAGAGGATCGTGACGACAGAAGCCAAGGCTAAGGCTCTCAAGATGTATGTAGAACCTCTTATCTCGAAGTCGAAAGAGGATACTACACATTCACGCCGTGTCGTGTTCAGCTACCTCAAGAAGAAAGAGGCCGTAACGGAACTCTTCCGCAACATAGCTCCTAAGGTGGCCGGCCGTCCGGGCGGATACACAAGGGTGCTCAAGGTCGGATTCCGTCAGGGCGACGGTGCGGATATGGCTCTTATCGAACTGGTAGACTTCAACGAGGCAGCTCTTGCAGCTTCTCCTAAGAAAGAGGCCAAGAAGCCGTCTACGCGCCGCAGCCGTTCGAAGAAGGCAGCCGCTCCTGCAGAGGAGACAAAGGCTCCGGAGACCGTAGAAACGGCCCCGGTGGCTGAAGCAGCTCCGGCCGAGGAACCAAAGGTGGAGGAAACTCCTGCCGCAGAGGCTCCTGCAGAGGAAAAGAAAGCTGAATAAGCCCGCTTCTCAGGATAAAGAAGAAGCCGATCCGAATTTTGATGAAGAACCCCGAAAGTACTCAGACTTTCGGGGTTCTCATTTATTAAATGCCTATCCGCAAAAGTATCCCTACACTGCCATTTCGACCGGAGGGCATAACCCGAAGTGGAGGAATCTGTATTTGAGATAACAGATCCCTCCACTTCGCTCGGGATGACATCCCGGAAAGGGTACAATCGGAACTATTCCCAGTTGTCAGACCTGAACGGACTGGCAGGGACTCCGTAGCAGTTGAAGAGTGTGGCTTCAGACCAGTTGTACATACCGTAGCGGACAGCCACAGGGGCCTTTACATCCGGGCTCTTCACGATGATGACGCTCTTGTCATGGGCAACGCGTGCAGTGGCCGGATGGAAAACGCGATCCTCTCCTGCAAGCTCGAAGCCCGGAAGATCGAGGTTTATCGGGCTGAGACCCATATTGTCCACGGCGAATTTCACCTTGGCCGTTTCCCCTTCGAATTCCACGCTCTGGAAAATCGGAGGATTAGGGTCGAACCCTTTCGCCCCATAGTCGTTGAACAGAGCCAGTCCTGCAAGCCTGTCACCGACATTCTTTTTGGCGGCAGGGTGGATGCACTCCAGTTCTCCGGAATCATGCGTAGCCGCCATCCCGCTGTGAGGTATCTTGGCTAATGTCTGAGCCTGTGCCCACATCATGTAGCCGCCTTCCCTTTTCTGAGGGGCGCCATAGCTGTACGGGGCGATCTGTGTGAAATAGAATGGCATGTCCTCGTTGCCCCACTGTTCGCGGAGCATCTCGACGAATGCTGGCTGAAGTCTCGTGTACTGTTCGAACCGCGTCCTGTTTTCGCATCCCTGATACCAGATGAAGCCCTTGGCCGTGAAAGGAACCACGCTGTGGAGCATTCCGTTATAAAGTACGGCCGGTGCTTTCTGAGGATCTTTCTTCGGGAATTCGTTCCTGTCGTAGAAACTCAGGTCGAACTCTTCAGCAAAACCGTCTTTCAGGACATCGCGGTCCATCCAGGCTTCGATAGGGGTTCCGCCCCAGGACACGTTGATGATGCCTATCGGGATGCGGAGCGCCTCGTAGAGCCTCAATGCGAAGAAGTAGGCTGTGGCACTGGCTTCTGAAACACCTTCGGAGTCGTGTACATACCAGGTGGCAGGGCAGTCGAATTCCTCATTCAGGGACTTGATGCGCCTGAGGTTGCAGGACCTTATCGGAACTTCCGGCCTGGCAGTGCTGATATAGAAGGCTGCATCCTTGACCGGCTGGCCCCCGAAGCCTTTCATCTGCATTTCCATATTCGACTGGCCGGAGCATATCCAGACTTCACCTAAAAGCACGTTCTTGATGCTGATTTCGTTTTTGGCACCCTTTATGGTGACTTCGTACGGGCCTCCGGCCGAAACGGTGCCGATTCTTGCAGACCAGTTCCCGTCCTGGTCGGCAGTGACGACGGCCTTTTCAGACGACCAGGTCTGTGAAATCGTGATTTTTTCCTTGGGAGCGGCCTTGCCCCAGAATGCGACGTCGGCGTTCTGCTGGAGAACCATATTGTCCGAAAATACGCTCGGAACGACTACCTCTGCCCTGACAGTCGCGGCAAGACCGGACAGCAGGAATACGAACAACAGTAATTTTGCTTTCATTGCTTATGTGTTTTTGTATTTGGAATCCGTATCGGGGTTATTCATTCATACTTGTGATTACGGCACGGTTCCCTTTGGCAATCCTGTCGGTATCCACTTTTATCACGGCACGGTCGTACGTGATAAGACCGTTCACCTCTCCCTCTACATCGGTGGTCTGCGTATACACTGCAGCGGCATAGCCGACCTTTATCAGGGTCTTGAGCTCTTCCAGGTACACTTCGTACTGCGACATCAGCTCTTCGGAAGACGATTTCACGCCTTCGTAGCCCCATTTTTCGGATATGTTCCAGGTATGGCCAGGTATCACATAGCCGATACCGCCGTATTCGCCGACTACATTGATGAATTTCCTTTCGAAGAATTTCTGTGTAGGAGCAGGGTAGTTGTGGATGTCGATGATGTCTCCGCTCAGGCTGAAGTTTCCTCCCGAAGCCTCATTAATCAGACGCGTCGAGTCTATGGAACGGGTCAACGACACGATTTCAGGAGTGTCGAACTGGCCCCAGGCCTCGTTGAACGGTACCCATACCACGATGCACTGGAATCCTCTGAGAGACTTCATTATAGCTTCCCACTCTTTGCGGAAATTGTCTTTCCAGGCCTGAGGGACATCGCAGTCGGTTCCTCCGAGCAGGCTTCCGAAAGACCAGATATTGGTCTGGGCCTCCACTATTTCAGGATCGCGGGCCTCGCCCTGGATATCAATCACATAGTCGCCGCAGCAAGGCATATCCTGCCATACCATTATGCCGAGGACATCGCACCAGTAGTACCATCTTGCGGGCTCGACCTTGATGTGCTTGCGTATCATGTTGAAACCGAGCTCTTTTGTCTTCACTATGTCGAATTTCAGGGCTTCGTCCGAAGGTGCAGTGTAGAGTCCGTCAGGCCACCATCCCTGATCGAGAGGACCGAACTGGAAAAGCGGCTCCCCATTGAGGGCCATCCTTTTATAGCTGTGCAGGCCCTTATCCTCGCAGACGGAGATTTCGCGGATGGCAGTGTAGCCGTCGATGCTGTCGATGACTTTTCCGTCACGGGTGATTTCTATCTTCAGTCCGTAGAGGTATGGCGAGTCCGGTGACCAGAGTTTCATATCCGGAACGCTGATGACTGCCTTCCCGTCTTTGGCTTCGGCCTTGGCTATGGCTGCTCCGGAAGCCGGATTTTCTGCAGAATAGCCCTCTCCGCCTTCGAAAAGGGAGACTGTCAGGACATCCTTTTCCGCTACGGCGGCATCCACGAACACGGTCACGCTGCCGTTGTCGATGTCGTTTTCAGTGTAATATCCGTCGATGTGGCTGAGCGGCACAGGCTCTATCCACACTGTCTGCCATATTCCGGACACCGGAGTGTACCAGATCCCGCTGTTGATAAGGCACTGTTTGCCTCGCGGCTGGAAACTGTTGTCCGAGGCATCCTGTACCTTGACGCGTAGGGTCTGCTGGCCGGATTTCTTCAGGTACGGGGTGATATCGAACGAGAACGGGTCGAATCCTCCGGTATGGATACCGGCGGCATATCCGTTTACGAAGACTTCCGTTTTCCAGTCCACGGCCCCGAAATGCAGGATAATCCTTTCTCCGGCCCATTTCTTAGGTACGGTGAATGTCCTTTCGTACCACAGGGCATTTTCTTTCGTGATTTTCCGTCCCACTCCCGAGAGCGATGACTCCACGGCAAACGGCACGAGGATTTCCCCCTCGGCCTTGAACCCGGTGGCCCCTGCTTCTGTGATGCCGTAGTCCCACAGCCCGTTCAGATTCATCCACTCCCCGCGGACCATCTGCGGCCTCGGATATTCCGGAAGCGGGCAGGAAGGGTCTATCTTTTCGGCCCAAGGGGTACGGATGTCGTCTCCTGCCGGAGCCCAGTTCCCGCCGTGAAGCGATGCCGTGCCGCAGAGAAATGCGGCGCATACGATGGCAAAATGTTTTAACGAATCGTTTTGCATTGTGTTTTGTTTTTAGTCTATGTGCCATTCCGGCATTTCCGGCGTCTGAGTCCGGTGCAGGATGACAAGGTTAATGTATTATGTAGCGATCTCCGTCTTTGCTGTATCCGAGGCCTGCGGAAAAACAGATGGATTCCAGCACTGATTCCAGGGATTTGTTGTCGTGCGTTCCGGAAAGCCTGACCGAAGAGGTCGTGTCCCGCAGTTCGATGTCGCAGGAGTAATACCTGCGCAGGAGCCGTATCACTTCCGGCAAGGTCTGCTCCCTGAAGACGAGGCTGCCCCGTATCCAGACCAAGGCGTCTTCGGCATCGACACTGCTCCTCGAGACGGAACTGTCTGCCGTGTTTATGACAATCTCTTCATCGGGGCGCAGGCTCATCCGGATGTCGTCGTCTCCGTATGCGACTCCGACATGCCCGGAATTGACTGTCACGGATTTGCGGATGTCGTCAGCATAGGCGCTGACATTGAAGGAAGTCCCCGTCACATTCACGTCCAGCTTTCCCGCATGGATGGAAAACGGGCATCCGGCATCCTTCATTACGTCGAAATAGGCTTCTCCGTCGAGCCAGACTTCACGGGTGTCTTTCCCGAAACGGGCATTGTATTTCAGGGTGGAGGCCACATTCATAGTCACGGAAGTACCGTCCGGAAGCACGACATCGCGGATTTCTCCGGGTTTCGTGGTTATGTATTCGTACGAAGCCAGCTGCCTGGCCATCCTGTCCTGAAGGATTGAGGATACGGTATAATAGCCGCCTGCAATGATTACGGCCAGCGATGCCGCTATGGCCGCAATCCTGCCCGGACGTATCCTGCGGACCGGGGATTTCATACGGCGGTGCTTCCTGATAAGGGCCAGGGCCTCCTTCCTGTACATTTCGTAGATGTCGGCATCCGGTGTCTCCTCCGGCTCGCTCTCCCAGACCCTGGAAGCTGCCGCATCTATTTCGGGCAGGGATACTGCATTCCTTTTCAGCAGATCGAAAAAGGCCGCCAGCTCATCCCTGGTGCAGGAGCGGTCGATGTATTTGATGACAAGATCTCGTGTCAGTTCTTCGTCGGTCATAGGCAATGCAGATTGGTGATAAGGGTCAACAATGGGAAAATGATGTCGGAATGTTTTGAAACATATCGTTTTATGGACTTGAGAGAATCCGACATGTATTCCTGGACAGTATAGACGGACAGACCGAGCTGCCGGGCTATTTCCTTGTGGGACAGGTTGTCGTTGCGGCTCATGCAGAAAACCTGCCGCTGGCGTGGCGGCAGGCGCAGTATCGCGTTCTGCAGAAGTGCAAGGTAATCTTTTTCCATCAGCCTTTCGCTGCTTTCAGGCTCGTATTCCGGATTCCCGAAGTATGCCTGGGCGAATTTCCGGCTCAGGGTTTCCGACCTGGCCACGTGCTTCAGGTAGTTCAGGACCTTGTTCCTGGCTATCGTGTAGAGAAACGAAGAAAAGGATTTTTCCGGATCGAGGAATTCCCTGTTTTCCCAGACTTTGAGGAATATGTCCTGGGCATAGTTCTCCGCCAGGTCGTATGATTCGAGGAATTTGCTGCAGAAGTTGCACAGTTTCTTCCAATACCGCGCATACAGCTCGCAAAAGGCGTTTTCATCGCCTATTGCAAGCTGCTGCACGAGAAAGGAATCTGTTGCCCTCTGCCTCATCTTCCCAATACGGTCTGCGCGGCGACTTTCTGCCTGAAGGTCTCGGGGAGCTTTTCGTATCCGGCGAAGCGTGCATTCATCGCTTCCACATCGATGCTCTGAATGAATTCCGCAGCCTTTTCAGGCGATTCGGTGATATAGCTTCCGCACTGGGCGATGTTCAGGAATTCAGCAGGGAGCTGCATTCCATGCATCACGTACTGCTCGACCATAAGCTTGGTTTCAGGAGTCAGGGCCATCATTCTCTTTATCAGACCCTTGCTGCCGTCGAAATAGAGCGGTTCCCCGCTTTTGAACAGGCATTTTACCGTCAGTTTCTCATCAGCCGGCAGTTCCGGTACGTACACGGTCGCCGTCAGGTTGCTTCCGTCATAGCCCCAGACAGCTCCGGCCCCGTCTTTCCCGGCTTCGAATTCCGCGAACCTTGAATAAGGTACCTCGGTGCCGTTCACATACACTTTTGCAGGAGCATTGAACCCGTCGAGCAGAACACTGACTTTTCTCGACTTCAGCATCCCTTCGAACTCACCTTCACGCGGCATCACCTCCACCGTCAGCGAGTCGGCATTGCCGGAGCGGACTATTTCCGTAAAGGCGTATTCGGTGTCGTAGGCCTGGGTATTCCCGTCATCCTCGTACACCTTCGTGCGGCTCTCTCCTGTTCCCGGAACCACCAGGAGCCTCAGCTCCGGATCCTGGCTCTGGAGGTTTTCTATTTCGGCGCCGGCCATCGGGATGACGGCACCGGCTTTCACGAAGTACGGGTTTTCGTCTATGGTGTAGAGCAGTTCGTGCTCCGACCCTCCGGCGTACATCGTACCAGTCGAGACATCGTACCAGTCGAAGCCCTCAGGGAACCACATCGTCCGCACTGCAAGCCCTGTGATGCTGTCCACAGGTTCGCAGACAGTCGTGGCAAGGATGTCGTCGCCGAACATAAACTCCTGGGTCTCGGTGTATGCCTTGTCGGCCTCGGGCCAGTTGTAGTAGAGAGGCCTGCAGATGGACACGCCTGTGTCGTAGGCCTGGCGTGCGGCGGTGTAGATGTACGGAGCGAGGTCGTAACGCAGCCTTACCGCAGCCCTCATCGCATCGAAGTGGTCAGGGAAGACCCAGAAACGCTTCTCCATGGTCATATCCTTGGTGGAGTGGGTCTTGTAGATAGGAGTGAAGACTCCGGACTGCATCCAGCGTGTGTAAAGCTCGGGATCGGTACTGTGTACTCCGGCATGCTGCATATGTCCCCCTATATCGTGGCCCCAGTAGCCGTAGCATACGTTGGAGGCGGTAGCGGTGAAGTACGGCAGGTAGCCGAGGACTTTCCAGGAAGCGTATGTGTCGCCCGAGAAGCCGACCTGATAGCGGTGGCTGCCGATGCCTCCCCAGCGATGATAGATCATTGCGCGAGGGGCATGCGCACCTAAGGACTCCGTCTGGCGCACCTTGTCCTGGAAGAAGGCGTAGTTCAGCCAGTAGGTATTGCTCAGTCCTTTAGTGTAATGGCTGTCTTTCCACTGCTGCCAGTCGAGCCACCAGAAGTCCACGCCGTCCCTCTCCAAAGGATGTATCACCGAGTTGAAGTAGGCGTCCGTCCATTCTATCTGGTCTATCCGGAACGGTACCGGAGCTTTTGTCCCGTCTTCCCTGATGTAGCCTTTCGGCCCGTCATAGTCCGATGTCCGGGACAGATAGTCCTTCACGAACCTGTCGTACGGCTCCTCGTAAGGCTGGATGCCGTTGCAGAAATGCAGGTTCAGAGAGTTCTTTATCCCCATCCTGTGCAGTTCCGCCAGGAAATTCTTCGGGTTCGGGAAGAACTCTTTTTTCCAGGTGTAGCCGGTCCATCCGATGCCCTCGCCGAATTCGTCCAGACCCGGTGCTCCGCCCGGTACGCGTGGAGGCGTGGCTGCCTTGAGTTCGGACCAGGTCTCGTGCCAGTCCATATCGATGATCATGACATCGATCGGAATGCTGAAATCCTTGAAATGCCTGGCCAGGTCGATCAGCTCGAAATCGGAGTACTGCCAGTAGCGGCACCACCAATAGCCGAAGGTGTATTTCGGAGGAAGAGGAATCTTCCCTGCGATTTTCGTAAAGTCGGCAAGGGCTGCGGTGTAGTCGTGTCCGTAGCCGAAGAAGTAGAGATCCTGGCGCTCCGTGTCGTCACGTTCCGCCACCCAGTATTTCCAGTCGCTGTCCACAGGTTCGAAGAGGTGGCGCGAACTTTCGTCTATTACAGCCCAGCCGTCGCGGGAGATGATGCCCGGGTCATACGGATCCATCAGCGTCTCCCCGTCACAGCGGTCGAGGGTACGGGCTGTCCCGAGGAGGTTCCCCGAGTCGTCGGCTCCGGGATGCCATTTCACCTTTTTGTCGGACATCGTAAAGGTGATGGAGAGGTTGTCCTCGGAGAACTTCCCGTCACCCTTGTATTTAAGGGTAAGGAATTCCGTTTTGACAGTGACCGAGCCGGAGGTCTTCCGGACGTCGAATTCAGGGACATCGAGGCAGCGGTTCACTATACCGAGGGTCGCACGGTCTTCGAATGTGCCGTCAGCCGACCATTCCAGGCGGATAAGCCGCGGCGTGAGGACGGTGAAGCGTGCATTCCCGGATGTTATCATAGCTTCCGGAGAAGCGGCCGGGGCGAAATCGCTGTGCGTTTCCGTCTCTGCAGCAGCGGGAGCCGCCGGACGGGGACTGGAAGCGTAGGCATCGCCTGAGCATAGTACGGCAATGCAGGTCAAAAAGGTTAAGACTGTTTTTTTCATAATAATTATTAAATATGCGTATTGGCCTGAATTAACCGGAATAAGGCCTCGTATGAAAACTGGAAAACAAAATTACACAAATTAATCAAAGAAACAATATTTCCCGCTTCTGTGTCACAGGAAGATTTCTCCGCTGCGCCTGCGGCTCCGGTCGAAATGACCTGGGGCCTTCGGTGTCGTCTCTACCGGAGCCGCAGGCGCAGCGGAGAGATGACAAGGCGCAGCGTGATTAAAATAAAAAAAGTGCAGATTCCGCCCCCTGAAACTCCCGTTTCGGTTGTATTAAATATACTGGCCGGAGAACCGGAAGGCCCTGAAAAGAGGTCCTGGACGCCGGAAATCCTCCGGATCTGCGAGAAACTGATAACTATCGGAATATATTATTAATTAAGAACTAACCATCAATCTGACAACATGTATTACAGATTTTTCAGACTTTTCATAGTCTTGGCATCGTTGTTTGCTGCGATAGCCCCTGTCTATGGACAGGATGCTTCCGATGACGGTTCCACGAACGAAACAGCACTGACTGTAGACATCAGGAACAAGACACTGCCGGAAGTCCTGACCCAGCTCCAACAGCTCTCGGGCTGCAGTTTCCTTTATGACCAGAGCATCGTCGGACGCGTGCCGAAAATCACGCTCAGGATGCAGAATGTGTCTCTCTCGGCCATCCTCGACAGGATAGCCGACATCACAAGGCTGAAATACACCCGTGTCGACAACACCATCACTTTTGCATCGGGGGGGGGTACGGCCAATACTCCCGCATCTCCAGCCGCAGCAAGTCCGGGGAAGATTTCGGGCCGGGTAGTAGATGAAAACGGCGAGCCTCTGGCAGGCGCTACGGTCCTGCTCATAGGCAGCGGAAACACCTATGCACTGACCGATCTGGACGGACTGTGGTCCATAGAGGCCGTGGTACCTGCCAGGATTTCGGTCTCATACCTCGGTTTCGTGACCAAGGAGATGTCCGTGGATTCGGAAGAACCGGTCACGGTGCAGCTGCAGGAAGACCTGAACCTCCTCGATGAAATCGTCGTGGTCGGCTACGGTACTATGGAAAAGAAGGCCGTGACGAGTTCGATTACCTCCATATCTTCAAAGGACATCCTTGCCGGGCAGGGCGGATCGACTATCGCCACGGCCCTGAAAGGCAAGATTTCCGGTATGACCATCAACGAGACCTCCAGCCCTAACACTACTTCGGATATGCAGCTCAGGGGTGTGGCGTCCATCAATGCCTCCGCTTCTCCTTTAGTGGTAGTGGACGGGGTTCCCGGCGCAGACATTAGGTCGATAAACTTCGAAGACGTCCTCTCGATTGACGTCCTGAAAGACGCTTCCGCGGCAGCCATCTACGGTACGAGGGCGGCTGCAGGCGTCATCCTGATCACGACAAAAAAGCCTAACGAAGGCCCGATCAGACTATCATATACTGCAGAACTTTCCACAGAACAGGTTTCCGACCGTCCCGAACTTCTGAACAGGGACGAATTCCTGCGTTTCGGACTGGGTACGGATCTCGGTTCCGACAATGACTGGTACGATGCCTTGCTGAATGAAGGCGCCCTTTCGCACAGACACGTGGTGAATCTTTCCGGAGGAAGCCGCGCCGCAAGGGTCTATGCAACTTTCATAGCTTCTGACCAGAAAGGTATAGCATTGGGCGACAACAGAAAAGACTATTCAGGAAGGATTAACGGCAGTTTCAACCTTCTTGACGATCTCCTCGAAATAAACGTACATACCGAATACCGCGAGGCCCATCGTGACCAGAGGGCCTCGAACAGCAACTTCGCGGCTGCGATGAAAATGAATCCGACCGAGCCTATATATGACGAAGACAATCCTTCCGGATACAATGTCATCATCGGAGGAGACTATTATTTCAACCCTGTAGCCGACGTGATGCTAAAGCAGCGCGACAAGGTCGACAAATGGATACTGGCCGACGCCAATGTCAAACTCAACCTTCCGCTCGGATTCTCCGCCCAGGCTACGGTCAGCTGGCAGGACCGTCAGATGCAGGCTACGAACTACACCTCGTCCCAGCACAGGTCGTCCATCGAAAACGGCCGCAACGGGGAAGGCTACCATGAATTCAGCAAAACCATCAACGTTTCCGTCGAACCCACCGTCAATTTCGACAGGGTCTTCGCCGGAGACCATGCTGTAAATGCCGTTCTCGGCTACAGTTTCTATGAGGAAAACAGCGAAAATTTTCACATGACGAACTACAATTTCCCTGTGGACGGAACCGGGGCCTGGGATATGGGTGCAGGAGACTGGCTGAAAGACGGCAGGGCTTCCATGGACTCATACAAATACCCGAGGACACGCCTTATCGCTTTCTTCGGCCGGTTGAACTACAGCTACAAAAGCCGTTACATGGTGACAGCGAGTCTCAGACATGAGGGTTCGTCGAAATTCGGCAAGGATCACCGCTGGGGCGACTTCTGGTCAGTGTCCGGAGGCTGGCGCATTTCTTCCGAACCGTGGATGGACGGGATAGGCTGGCTCGACGACTTGAAAGTCCGTGCAGGCTACGGCGTCACCGGAAACTGCGGTTTCAGTGCAGGCAAGACGTCATTCCGCTATGCTTCGGGTTCCTACTGGCCTATGAACGGTGACTGGATCATGTCCTACGGACCGGCGGAAAACGTGAATAACGATCTCCACTGGGAAGAAAAGGCCGAAATGAACATAGGTCTGGACTACGCGTTTCTCGGGAACAGGCTCTACGGCAAGTTCGATTACTACCACCGCTGGGTGAACGGAATGATCTACGAAATTACGGTGACCACCCCTCCGGCCATGTACGACGAAACGGTGATGAATTTCGGAAACCTCGAAAACTGGGGATGGGAATTCGAAATAGGTGGAATCCCGGTGCGGACAAAGGATTTCGAGTGGACATCGTCGATGAGGTTTTCCCAGAACAAGTCCAAGATAACCTCCCTGTGGGGCAACCATTCATACGAAGACAGGGTCAGTTTCCCTGCTCCCGGAGGACCCGGTACGAGCGGAAGGCTCGAGGAGGGCACCATTATCGGAAGCTACTATATGTGGGAATATGCCGGGCTTAACGAAGAAGGCAAATGGCTTGTCTATGACAAGGACAACAATGTCATCCTCGCCGACAACAAGACCATAGACGACAAGAGGTATATCGGCAACGCCATACCTGCCCTCATCGTGTCCTGGGACAATTTCTTCCGCTACAAGAACCTGACGCTCGGAATAAACCTCCGCAGCTGGCTCGACTATGACGTGTTCAACACCATAGACATGTACTATGGGCTTTCCACCGTTTCCGGACAGAATGTCCTGCGCAGCGCCTTCATAAAGAACCGGACTATCAAGCAGGAGAAAATCCTGTGCGACTACTGGCTTGAAGACGGTTCTTTCCTGAAAATCGATGCCATAAGCCTCGGATACAACCTGAATATGAAGAAGTGGCAGAAATTCATAGACAACATCGATTTCTATCTGACCATACGCAACGTCGCCTGCCTGACAGGCTATTCGGGACTCAACCCGGAGGTGAATATCAACGGCCTCGACCCGGGCTACGAATGGTTCGACCTTTATCCGGAGACCCGCCGCTATACTTTCGGAATAAAACTGACCTTCTAAACAGAGATGAAGATGAAAGGATATATTAAAAGTATATTGTTGTGTACTGCCGTCCTTTTTGCCGGTTGTACGAATCTCGACGAGATATATTATTCCGAGATTGCCCAGAACACCTTTTTTTCCACAAAGGACAATATCTACGCCGCCCTGGCCAGACCTTACACCAAGTGGAGGGGAACGCATGAGTTCTCCCCGTGGATGCTTCAGGAGTGTGTGGCCGACGAATTCTGTGTGTCCCAGAAAGGGGCCGACTATGCGGACGAACGCTACCGCCAACTGCAGTGGCACACATGGACGCCGGACAATTCCGCGATTTATGATACTTATTTCCAGATAGGAGAAGGCATTTCGTATGCCTTGGCCATGATCAGCGAGCTTTCCGACCTGGACTATCCTTCTTTCGGGCTTTCCGAGACGGAGCAGACAGACCATATCCTGCAGCTCAAGATGCTTGTGGCCTATTCCTATATGAGAGGTCTCGACTATTTCGGAGGCATGCCTATCTACAGGGAATACACCCTCGACGAGGTACAGCGTTCTACCGCACGCGAAACGTTCGACTTCATAGAAAGCTGGTTCAAGGAAGGTATTGCGGACAACTCGACCCTGAAAAAGAAAACTCTCGGAGCACGTGAGGAGGGCTGGGTGAACCAGGGCATAGTGGCTGCCTGCCTTGCAAGGCTGTACTTCAATGCGCAGGTGTACATCGGAGAGCCTCGCTTCAACGAATGTGCAAGGCTGTGCCAAGACATTATCGACGGGAAATACGGAGAATACGAACTGGAAGACACCTGGTCCGGCCCGTTCGGTTTCGACAACGACTATTCGACGGAAGTGATATGGAGCTGTGCCTCTCAGTATTCCATGAACCAGATATCATGGGACTTTGAAAGGTTCAACCACTACAATGCCAAGTCTTACTATGACATCGACGGAATGGGAGCGACGAACGGTGCCCATCTCCAGCCGTCGCTTGCCCCTGACGACACCCCGTACAAGTTCAATGTCGGAACACCATTCGCACGTTTCCACGAGAAGGATCTGAGGAAAAAACCGTATTTGTATCTCGGGAACAAGGAGTACGAAGGCATGTTCCTCTACGGGAAACAGGAGAGGGAAGCTTCGGGCGGCAGGAAACTGCAGTGCCTTGGCGAGCGCGAGTATAAGGGTGAAGTCATCACGTTCGTGGACAAGGTAGCCCCTTTCAGAAAAGTGGGTACGGAGTATTCTTCCGTGGCGGAACTGCCTTCGACCATCATCAATGCGGAGGAAAATTCGGGAGTGCGGTTAGTGAAGCGTCCCGTGCCTGACAACACCGGCCTCGATCTCAGGTACAACCCGGACTATGTGATCATCCGCCTTTCCGAGATCTACTACATGCTTGCCGAGTGCAAATACCGCGCTGGCGACAAGGACGGGGCGGCGGATTTGTTCAACGAAGTGCGCAAGCGCAATTTCGACGGCCAGGCCGACCCTGACAAATGCTCTGCCGCCAACCTGGACAAGTACCGTATCCTCGAGGAATGGATGACGGAATTCCTCGGAGAGGGGCGCAGGAGGACGGATCTCCGTCGCTGGAACGCGTTCACTACCGAAGAGTGGTGGGATCACCAGCCCTCCGAGCATTACCGGGAACTTTTCCCTATCCCGCAGAAGAGCATTTCCGCAAGCAACGTGAATCTGAAACAGAATCCGGGCTATGGCGGTGACGAGATGTCCGCCGCGGAGGCCGGACTGTACAATGTCCCGGATGCGGAATAAGCCTCCCGCTCAAGTGTAAAACCTTTTTCTGAGATAATGACAGGAATGAAACATATGAACAGAATGAATTCTTTGCTAATCCTTATGATGACTGCCGCGGCAGTGTCCGGCTGCAAGGGAACCGAACCTTTCCCTGAAGATGCCGGAGTGGACAAGTCCCATTATGAATACCTGGATCCGTGGCAGGAGGGATATATGGATATACACCAGATCAGTACGGGCCGCGGCAATGTCGCCTGGCTCGTACTTCCTGACGGGACTACCATGCTTGTGGATATGGGAGACCTCGGGGCGGACGACTATTCCCAGGAAATAATGGAGCCGAAACCGTCAGCAGCCAAATCCCCTGCGGAGTGGGTGGCACAGTACATAAAAAGATTCTCCGGCACGCTGCCGAACGGGACTGACATCGATTATGCTTTCATTACGCATTTCCACGGCGACCACATCGGCTCGTTCGACAACACAGCCGTTTCACAGCCGGGTTCCTACAAGTTGCATGGCATCACGCATCTGGCCAAACTCGTGGACATAGACAAGGTAGTGGACAGGGGCTGGCCGAACTACAGCTACCCGTCTTCTTCGCAGGTGGCTTCTTCGAACGGCGGATTCAGCAACTACAGTTCCTTTATGGCCGAACGGGACAAGAACAAAAAACAGAATGAACAGTTCAAGACAGGTGCCGCCGACCAGTTCGTGCTGAAGTACGATGCGGAATCCTATCCCGGATTTTCCGTGCGCAACATCGCAGGGAACCTGTATGTGTGGACAGGCTCGGGAACAGGGACGAAGAAACTTGATCTGGATACGAACGACGAGAACGAGTACAGCTGTGCCATACGCATCGTCTACGGTGATTTCAGCTGGTATACGGGCGGCGACCTGAAGAATTCGAATACGGAAAACGAGGTGGCCAAGGTCTGCGGCCCGACCGATGCCGTTGTCTGCAACCATCACGCCTACAAGGATGCCATGTCGAACAGTTTCATCCGACAGATGCAGGCGAAGGCCTACATTATTCCGGTCTGGGACTATTATCATCCCGAGTCCGAGCCCCTGAGGTGGATGCTTTCGACGGATCTTTATCCGGGCGACCGTATGGTCTTCGCAGCAGGCCTGGTGAACAACAACAGGCTGCGTCTCGGCGAAAACGGAGAAAAGATCAAGCCTGCAGGACACATTGTGATCCGCGTCTACGAGGACGGAGACACCTGGCAGGTATTTGTCCTGAACGACTCGGATGAAGACTATGAAATCATATACAAGACAGATGTCCTCCAATCCAAATAGAAACACTTATGAAACTGAAGATACATAATATGCTATGGTCAGCCGCAGCCGCAATGGCGCTTGCGGCGGCCGTATCCTGCGCCAACAGGGAGAATATCACCGGGACAGTGGAACTTCCCTCTGACAGGATACTGCTTTCGGACGCCGGTACTCCGGTGAAAGTGGCCCTTGACGCCAACATGGAGTGGCGTATCGAATACAATACCGGCAACGGCTGGATGTCCACCGACCTGATGGGAGGGAAGGCCTCTACCAAGAGTTTCAGTGTAAAGGGAACTGCGAACAACGGAGAGTCCCTGCGTTCGGAAGTCATCAGGATTTTCCCGATAGACCACAGTATGGAAAAGGAAATCACCGTTATCCAGCTTTCGTCATATCCTTCGATTCTTTTCGAATCGACTTCGGTGATGGAACTTATGGCGGCAGAGGCTTCGTATTCTCTGGCCTTTACGGCCAATATACCCGAAGACGCCATCACCGTGAAAGCATCGCAGGACTGGATAAAGAATCCGGTAACTACGGAGGACGGCTACCTGAAGTTCACTGCTGAGGAAAACGAAACGGCCTCTTCCCGCGAGGCGTATATGGAACTCAGATACGACGATGAGAACGGCCGTACGGCAGAGGCTATAGTGAAGGTGAAACAGGCCGCTCCGAGTATCTACAACAAGGCCACGGAAATCTCCATTGCCGAAGCCTTGCAGCGTCAGGACGGAAAAGTAAGCGACAATGTCTTCATAGAAGGCATCATAACCTCCGTGGGGACTTCGAAGAACCTGCCAGCGAACAGGTATTTCGTGCAGGATCCGGATGACGGAAAGACTATCATCCTGGAGTCATCTAATCTGATAGCATTCACTCGTTTCAACACTGTCAGGATGGCCCTTATGGACACTGAGGCGGTGACGGAAAGCGAAGGGGGATTTGAGTACAGGGTTTTCAAGAACTTCACGGTGTCGCATCTGCTCAAGTTCGAGGAGTCGTCCTTTACCGTGCCGTCCATGTCCATAGGTCAGTTGACCGGGGATATGGCTTTCCAGACCGTGACTCTGACTGATGTGGAGATGGCTTTGACTGCCGGTGCCTATACGAACTTCAAGACCTGCGATCCTCAGTATCATAAAGAGCAGGACTACTATGTCACGAAGTTCCCGGACTTCTACCGTTATTACCCCGTACCTGTCCGCGACAGTGATGGAAATCACATCTACATGCTGAACAGTCTGGATACCGACTGGGCGCATACCACCCTTCCTGCAGGCTCAGGTACGCTGACCGGCATGATAATAAAAGTGGATTTGCCGAATTTCGACATAGACGAAAATACCCTCTGCATAGTACCTGTGACCGACTCGGATCTCGGGATAAGCGGCTCCGGAAATGAAGTGTCGGAAGTGATAGCGGGATGGAACTGCGACAAGAAACTTTCGGATCCGAATGACGGGAATTCCATTATCCTTCCTGAAAACAATACGTACAATCCGGACGAAGGCCTTTTGGCAGGGAATCCTGATGTGGTGCTGAACAGAAACGGCAACACAGGTTTCGCCGGAGGCTATAGTGACAATATCCTCGGCTATCAGGACTCTTTCAGAGGCGATGTGAATCTGACAGATGCGGATGACGGGTGGTTCGGGACCGTTTCCGGCGGGTATTATGGACGTGTAAGTGGAGGTGCGTTCAATTCGAGACCGTGGGACGACACCAGATACTGGTATATAGACGGGATCTCAACCGAAGGTTATACCGGACCGCTTTCTCTTCAGGTCTCCATGAACGTTACTAACGGCACTACGGTTTTCGTAGTAGAGTATGCTTCTTCTTTGGACTCTCAGAACTGGACGAAAGTGGAAGGATCCGAATTTACGGTTCTCGGCCAGTTCGACAGGAATGATTCCGCAAGACAGACCGAAAACAATGTTCCTGGCTACAAGTTCTATGACATAAAGCTGCCGGATGTGCTTTTGGGGCAGCCGTCGGTCTGCATCAGGCTCAGGTGGGTGTCTTCGACCAATGTCCAGCCTGTGAGATTGGATCACATTCAGTTGAAATACAACAAATAACCAATAGGTATACAGATAAATTATGAAAAAACAGACTATGCCGGACTATGTGAGTCCGGAGATGACGACGGTTACTGCCGGCTGCGAAAACGGATTCTGCGACAGTGTCGCCGAACACGAAAGCTTCATAGACGATGTGTACTCGGGTAGCGGATGGGAGGAATAGGCTATGAAAAAGACTGTAAGATATATGATGGCCGCTGCCGCAATGACGGCACTGGCAGTTTCATGCGCAAAAGAGGAAATAGTACAGCCTCAGACCGGTGACCCTGTAGAGATGACCTTTACTGCCGAGGCTCTTGCCGGATCCGTGAAGACATCGCTTCAGCCTGACGGCAAGGTGTTCTGGACCGAAGGCGATGCCATCAGCATATTCGACGGGGCCGGCGAGAACCGCAACTTCGGAATATCCGACATAAACGGCTCTTCTGCAAAATTCGACGGTTCTGCAATTCCTGCCGACACCTATTATGCCGTTTACCCTTACTCGGAGTCGGCTGAAATGGCAGGTAATGTCATAACTGCGACTCTTTCCGCGACCCAAACGGCTCTTGACGGCACCTTCGCTTCAGAAGTAAACCTCTCTGCAGCGGTGTCATCCGATAATTCTCTGACATTCAAGAACCTCTGCGGACTGCTTTCAGTCTCTGTAGAGGCCCTGCCAGAGGGCTACACCCTGCAGTCCGTCTCCATCAAGGGCCAGAACGGCGAAATGCTGGCAGGGGCGGTGAAGATACAGACTCCGGACATGACGGCATCCGCAGCGGCCGAAGGCGGAAGCGCATCGGTGACCCTGACAGCCGATGCCTGGACACCGGGAACATACGTTTTTACGGCACTCCCGGCGGAACTGACGAAAGGACTGGTCCTGACATTCGACTATGCGGAAGGCTCTGCAAGTTGGAAACTCAACGACCCTGTCACGATCACGGCAGGGCATAATACCTCCCTGCCGGGGATAACCGAGGCACCGGCTCCAAAGGGCTCTGCGGACAACCCTTACACCATCTCCACTGCAGAAGACCTGCTGGCCTTTGCCGCTGCTGCAGGGGAGTACGGAAGCGATGAACTGGTGGTTCTCGATGCCGACATCGACATGTCGGGCCAGGCCTGGACTCCGTTTGTGCTCGGCTGTACGCTTGACGGGCAGGATCACAGGATATACAATATGAGCACGGCTTCTTCCACAACGGCGAATTTCATCACACAGGTGACCGGAACTCTCAAAAACGTGGTCTTCGGCTCGTCGGACGGGATGACCTATGACGGGCAGAGCACCATTTCGCTTACCGGCGCGGGTCA
>CASFLY010000160.1 GCA_949295645.1 uncultured Bacteroidales bacterium
CCGCAGTTACCTGCCGGTAATGAGGATGCGAGGATGCGAAGTCTGACGAAGATATCGTGCAAAATAAATAAAAAAGAAATGAATATGAAGGAGGAAATTATAATAGCGGGCTTCGGCGGCCAAGGAGTCCTGTCAATGGGAAAAATCCTCGCCTACTCGGCCATAATGCAGGATCTGGAAGTAACGTGGATGCCGTCATACGGACCTGAAATGAGAGGAGGCACAGCCAATGTATGCGTCATTGTCAGCGACAGGAAAATCAGTTCGCCCATAATAACGAAATATGACACGGCCATTATTCTGAACCAGCAGTCACTGGACAAATTCGAAAAAAGCATCAGGCCGGGCGGGCTTCTCATATATGATCCGAGCGGAATCACGAGAGAACCTGAAAGGACGGATATAAGGATATGCTCGATAGATGCCATAGAAGTGGCCGCAGAGATAGGGAATGCCAAGGTATACAATATGGCGGTCCTCGGGGCATATCTGAAACTCAACGGCAGGATTAAAATGGAAAATGTAGTCAAGGGACTTCAGAAATCCATTCCGGCAAGGTACAGCGACCTGATACAGAAAAACAGGGAAGCTATCGAAAAAGGCATGGAAAGGGTGAAAATCGTTTCCGAATCCAAATAGCCTTGTTGTTTTTATCATAAAATTTTCCTAACTTTGCTAAGTATTTTTAACGGTCTTGGCGATGCTTGAAGACATTTGGAGCGACATCCTTTCTCTCATTTCCCTGTATGAGAAAACCAGAAGAGAATACGATGCGACGCTGGAAAAGCTTCGGCAGAGCGAAAGGCAGACGGAAGAATACAGGAAGCAGATCGTTGAGTTGGAAAAACAGATAGATAACTTGAAGCTCAAGAACGCGTTTCTTTCTACGTCGGGAGATGAAGAGGCGAAAGGGAAGATCGACAGCCTGATAAGGGAGATTGACAAATGTATAGCAATGCTGGAGGGGTGATATGGGGCAGAAGATAACCGTCAGGATACTTAACAGGCAGTTTCCGTACGAAGCGGAAAGTCCGGAGCAGGAGAAAAGTTTCCGGGAGGCTGCGGAAAAGGTGGACGGGAAGTTCTACGAATACAAGAACAGGTTCCCGGACAGAAGCGCCGAAGAAATACTGTCCATCATAGCGTGGAACGGATATGTGGAAGCGGATGAAATGCAGCGGGCTTTGCGGGCAAAGGAAAAGGATGAAGAGGTTCTTCAGTCGCGATTGAGGGGTTATCTGAAAAATATTGACACGAAATAGCCGTTAGTTACTTATTTGCTGAAATCTACATTTTGTACAAAGTAACCGAGTACACTCGAATAGGGATGACGGACCTATGTGACCCGACCGGGGATTCCGCTTTGCGGGACGGAGGATGTCAGAACTAACTTTCGGAGCTCAAATCTTATTTTATATAGGATTTTCTGAAATTTTGACTAACGGCTTTTATTAGAAAATACCATACGATGTCATATTCCGACAGGCCGGCTTCCTATGCCGGCCTGTCTTTGTTACGTGCCTCCGGAAGTGCGGAGAAAGCCTTGCGACCGTCAGACTTTGAATTATTATACATATTATATATTAAAACGTTATGGAAATTTTACTTTACATACTGGCAGCCGCCGCCGGAGCCGTGCTCGCACTCGGAATATACATTCCGCTCCGCAAGCATATCCTGCACGGACAAAAGGAGGAGATTATAAGGAAAGCCGAAACCGATGCCGAAAACATAAAGAAGGAAAAGATTCTGCAGGCCAAGGAGAAGTTTCTCCAGCTCAAGACCGAGCACGAACAGTACATAAACGAAAAGACCAAACAGATCCAGGAGGGGGAAAACCGCCTGAAACAGAAAGAAAACATGCTGAACCAGCAGAGTTCGGAACTCGGGAGGAAGCAGAAAGAGGCTGACGCCATCAGGGAAAACCTCAAGAACCAGGTTGAAATCGCCGGCAGGAAATCCGAGGAATACGAAAAGCTGCGCCAGCAGGCCATCCAGCAGATAGAAAGCATAGCGGGAATGACTGCCGCCGAAGCCAAAAACCAGCTGATGGAAAACATGAAGGCTGAAGCAAGGTCTCAGGCCCA
This sequence comes from uncultured Bacteroidales bacterium, assembly GCA_949295645.1. Lineage (GTDB taxonomy): Bacteria > Bacteroidota > Bacteroidia > Bacteroidales > UBA932 > Cryptobacteroides. The sequence goes on from CASFLY010000160.1 coordinate 2,088, forward strand.
GTCGTATATCAATGATGTGATGGACGACGCAAGGATGAATGCCAGCAAGGAAGCTAAACGGATAGTCATCAATACCATACAGAGGACTGCCACCGAGGCTGCAATCGAGAATGCAGTCACTGTATTCAACATCGAAAGCGACGAGATAAAAGGCCGCATCATCGGACGCGAAGGACGCAACATCAGGGCTCTCGAAGCCGCTACCGGAGTCGAAATCGTAGTTGACGACACTCCGGAAGCCATCCTGCTCTCCGCATTCGATCCGGTCAGGAGAGAAGTGGCCCGGCTGGCGCTCCACCAGCTCGTGGTAGACGGAAGAATCCATCCTGCACGCATAGAGGAAGTGGTCGCCAAGGTTCAGAAACAGCTCGAAGAAGAGATTCTGGAGACAGGAAAGAGAACCTGTATCGATCTGGGAATCCACGGAATGAATATAGAGCTTGTGAAACTCATAGGCCGTATGAAGTACCGCTCGTCGTATGGCCAGAATCTGCTCCAGCATTCACGCGAAGTGGCCAATATATGCGCCACCATGGCATCGGAACTCGGGCTCAATCCGAAAATCGCCAAGAGAGCAGGCCTGCTTCACGATATAGGAAAGGTATCGGATGAGGATCCGGAACTTCCTCACGCAATCCTCGGAATGAAACTCGCCGAAAAATACAAGGAGAAACCGGAAGTATGCAACGCAATCGGCGCACACCACGAGGAAATGGAGATGACCTCGATCATTTCTCCTTTAGTTATGGTCGGCGACGCCATTTCAGGCGCACGACCCGGGGCAAGGCGCGAAGTCATTGAATCCTATATAAAACGGCTCAAGGATATGGAAAACATTGCCCAGTCATACAAGGGGGTCACCAAGAGCTACGCTATCCAGGCAGGACGTGAACTGCGTGTCATTGTCGGGGCAGACCAAGTCAGCGACCAGGATGCCGAATCGCTGTCAGGAGAAATCGCGAAGAAGATTCAGGAAGAAATGGTTTACCCTGGACAGGTGAAGATAACGGTCATCAGGGAAACCCGCTCCGTCGCATTTGCAAAATAATCTGAGAATCGGTCTGTTTTTCTGTAAAATCAGACCGATTTTTTTTATTTTCGCAGGATATTTAGAAGTTTAAGGAATGAAAATGATACAAAAATTTTCCTGTATCCTTGTTGCCGCCATTGCATCGATCAGTGCAATGGCGCAATCAATGAATGTAGCCCCAGACAAGACAATCGAATGGGATGTCGCTACCGAGACCGTCGATGACAGTACGGCCCGGATCGTCTTTTCCGGAAAAATCGTGGACGGATGGCACACCTACGATACCGACAGCGAAATGTATCCTACTTCCGTGGAATTTTCGGAACTGTCAGGCTGCTCGGTAATCAAGGAACTCTATGCGATAACGGAGCCTGAGATATTCGAAGGTGAAAAAGTCTTTTTCGGGGATGTGCGGATGGCTGTCGACATAAAGACGGAAAGTCCGGATGCAAAGGCTGCCGGAGAGCTTTCCTGGCTCAGCTGCACGGAACTCACCTGTGCCGCTCCTGAATATTACAGTTTCGAAGCATCGTTCGGCGATGCCGGCGCAGCGGCATCATCAGGAAAAGGATTCAACTGGGGCCTGATCATAGAAGCCATACTGTGGGGTTTTGCAGCCCTGCTTACCCCTTGCGTTTTCCCTATGGTTCCGATGACCGTGTCATTCTTCCTCAAAGGCTCGTCCTCACCTGCAGCCGGCCGCTTCAAGGCTGCGATGTACGGACTGTTCATAGTCCTGCTCTACACCGTGCCTATCTCACTCATTATCCTGATAACAAGAATTGTGGGCGGGGATACCGTCACGGCCGACATTTTCAACTGGCTCGCCACACACTGGCTCCCGAACATCATATTCTTCATCGTATTTATGATCTTCGCGGCCTCATTCTTCGGGGCTTTCGAAATCATTCTGCCGACATCGCTGGTCAACAAATCCGACAAAGGCTCGGACAAGGGAGGGCTGATCGGCATCTTCTTTATGGCCCTTACCCTGGTTCTGGTATCCTTCTCCTGCACGGGACCGATTGTAGGCACGGTACTTATCAAGTCCACTGAAGGCGAATTCTGGACCCCGATGATCACTATGCTCGCTTTCTCACTGGCTTTTGCACTGCCGTTCACGGTACTGGCGCTGTTCCCGTCCCTGCTGACAAAACTCAAGAGCGGCAGCTGGATGAATACTATCAAGGTGATTCTGGGCTTCATCGAGGTGGCGTTGGGATTCAAGTTCCTGAGCGTAGCAGACCAGACATATCACTGGGGGCTGCTCGACAGGGAGGTTTACCTCGCGATATGGATAGTGGTTTTCACCCTCCTGGGACTGTACCTTCTCGGTAAAATCCGTTTTGCAAATGACGCTCCCTGCGACCACGTTTCAGTAAAACGCCTTGCCGGGGCGATTGCCGTCTTCGCCTTTGTAGTCTATATGATTCCAGGGATGTTCGGAGCTCCGCTAAAGGCCCTGTCAGGCTACCTTCCGCCTATCACCACGCAGGATTTCGTCCTTGGCGCTTCGCCCGCACAAACGGTATCGGCAGCCGGTAATCAGACTGTCACGGCCACTCAGGAGACCAATAAATACGACCTGCACCTGCCTCTCGGCCTTCAGGGCTATTTCAGCCTTGACGAGGGACTTGCCGCGGCAAAAAAGGCAGGCAAGCCGGTTTTCGTAGATGTCACGGGGCATGGATGCGTGAACTGCCGTGAGATGGAATCAAGGGTATGGAGTGACCCCCAGGTTCTGGAAATACTCAACAACGACTATATCATAGTCGCCCTTTACACAGATGACAAACAGAAACTTGACGAAAAAGACTGGATTACGACAGAAAACGGGGACGTTCTGAAGCAGATGGGAAGGGCGAACTCATACATCGTCAGAACCCGTTTCGGTGTCAATGCACAGCCGAACTACATCCTGCTCTCACCTGAAGGCGAACTCCTTGCCCCGATCAGGGGCTACGACCTGAGCATCCCCGGCTTCATCGACTTCCTCCGCTCAGGACTATAATCCCGGGCAATGTCATCACGGGCATACCGCCCCTCTGTCATCTCGAGCGAAGCCGCCAGGCGCAGTCGAGAAATGTCACGCCCCTCTGTCATCTCGAGCGAAGCCGAAGGCGTAGTCGAGAGATCTGATTCAGGACAACAATACAGGAGGACAGATTTCTCGACTCCGCTCGAAATGACATTGAAAAGGGCTCGCTCCCTCTCTGTCATCTCGAGCGGAGCCGCAGGCGCAGTCGAGAGATCTGATTCAGGACGACAATACAGGAGGACAGATTTCTCGACTGCGCTCGAAATGACATCGAAACGGACCCGCTCGAAATGACATCGAAGAAGACCCGCTCGAAATGACAGTGGGGAGGACCTCCCGCAGCCGCACCTGCCCCCGCCGTCAACGGATACAAAAAAAGAGGACTGACTCAGAATAGAATTCTGAATCAGTCCTCCTGTGTTAAAAGCGGCGGCTTCCTACTCTCCCACCTGGTCGGGCAGTACCATCGGCGTTAGTGAGCTTAACTTCTCTGTTCGGTATGGGTAGAGGTGGGCCCTCACTGCTGTTACCACCGCAGTATAGCTTCGGGAATAAATAACTCCGTAATTTCTTACGGCCTGTATGCTTCTTCTGAAAGAAGGCTTCGGGCTATTAGTACAGGTCGGCTTTGGCATCGCTGCCTTTACACCTCCTGCCTATCTACGTAATCGTCTCTTACGGCCCTCACAGAAGTCTCATCTCGGAGACGGCTTCGCGCTTAGATGCTTTCAGCG
>CASFLY010000161.1 GCA_949295645.1 uncultured Bacteroidales bacterium
CCTACTATAACTACTACACTTTCGGCAACTGGGGCGTAGCATCGAACTATGACCTGTGCGTCGACTCCTCCATTCTCGGCATCGAAGGCACAGCCGACTATATCATCGATTTTGCCGTCAGGGCCGGAATCCTGAAGGAGGATAAATGAGCAGGCGGGAAAAACTTGTACTCTTTTCTTTCCCGGCTGTCTGTCTGCTTCTGATAGCCGTAATCCTGCCGCTGACATCCACATCTATGGACAAGGGCGCTCAGCAGCCTGCCGAGACTGTGAAAAAGAGCCTCAACGACACCCTGACAAATGCCATGTCCGAAATTCCAGGACTCGTGGAAATGGATTCGATGATTGAGAAATACCTGAAGCAGTGGGAGATAAAAGGCGCTTCACTCGCAGTAATGCGCAATGATTCCCTCCTCTATGCCAAGGGCTACGGCTATGCGGACGAGCAGGCAGGAGAGGAAATGGAACCGGGGAAAATCCTCAGGATGGCATCCGTATCCAAACTCGTGACTGCTACCGGCATAATGGTTCTGCAGGAAAAGGGGCTTCTGTCACTCCAGGATACGGTTTTCGGGCCGGGAGGGATTCTGAACGATTCCGTTTACACTGCTGCCATACGGGAAAAAAGCAAATTCCGGATCACGGTAGAACAGCTTTTGAGACACCGTGCCGGCTTTACCAACAGCCGCGGAGACCCTATGTTTTCGACGCAGGACATAATCCGGCAGTTCAGGCTGGACGGGCCGCCCGACCACGAGACCCTTGTAAGGTGCGTCCTGACAAGGCCGCTCGGCTACCAGCCCGGGTCCTGGCAGAGATACTCCAATTTCGGCTATCTGCTGCTGTCGATGATCATCGAAAAGACAAGCGGGAAAGATTACGGGACATTCATCCGGGAAAACGTCCTGGAGCCTGCCGGATGCTTCGACATGCACATAGCCAACAATTACTACGAGGAAAAATATCCGAACGAAGTCCGGTACTATATGCACTCCGGCTCCGAACCTTGCGAGGAATACTGTCTCAGCGGCAGGATGGTGGAACGGTGTTACGGGGGAAACGACATCCGCGGGCTGTCCGGTGCCGGGGCCTGGTGCGGCTCGGCACCGGAACTTTGCAGATTCGTGGCATCGATAGACGGCAGGCCGGAAGTGCCTGACATAATATCGAAGGAAAGCGTCGATGCAATGACCGAATATTTCGATCCCGAAACCTATTCGCTCGGGTGGAACGACACGAAACCGGACGGGGAATGGACCCGTACCGGCACTCTCGGCGGCACGAGCGCCCTGGTAAAATATTTTCCGGACGGGGAATGCTGGATAATGATCACTAACACCAGCACCTGGAAAGGCCCCGGCTTAACAAGGAATACGGAAAACCTGTTCAGGAAATGCAGGACCCTTTACAGCAAGTCGCTTCCGTCGAGAGATCTGTTCCGTTGTTCCGAAGCAGGCTGAATTGTCATTTTGCAGCCATAGCCGCAATGGCTATGGAATTCAGTTTGGTGTCGATGCTGTCCGCACGGCTCGAAAGTACGCAAGGCACCTTCGCCCCGACTACCATTCCTGCCTGCTTCACGTCAGCCGCAAGCTTCGAATTCGTCTTGTAGAACACGTTGGCAGACTCGATATTCGGGAAGAGAAGGCAGTCCGCATCGCCTGCCACAGGGCTGACAAGATGTTTGATTTCCACGGATTCCTGATCGATGGCCACATCCAGGGCAAGAGGACCGTCGGCTATGCAGCCTTTGACTTCACCCCTGTCCACTTTCTTGGCAAGGACAGCAGCCTCCACGCAGGCCGGCATCTTTTCGAGCATCTGCTCCGTAGCCGCGATGATGGCAACTTTCGGGCAGGCGATACCCATGGCGTGGGCCGTGTTGACCAGATAGTTCAGCATGGCTTTCTTCTGCGTAAGATCCGGAAGCGGGATCACGGCCATGTCACTCAGGAAAATAAGCTTGTGATAGTTCGGATTCTGGATCACGGAAACGTGGCTGAGCACGGCTTTCGGAGGAAGGAGGCCGGTTTCCTTGTTCAGGATGGCCCTCATAAACTTGTCGGTACTGCAGAGTCCCTTCATAAGGATGTCTCCCATACCCTGGTTTACCATAGTCACGGCCTGGGCTACCGCAGGAAGCTCGGACGGGTTGTGCATTATGGTGAACTTGTTTATGTCGATCCCTTCCTTGTCGCACTGCTCCCTGATGAGATTTTCATCGCCGACAAGGGTAGCGTCAATCATTCCGAGGTCGACGGCCTTGCTTGCCGCCGAAATGGTGTGCCCGTCCACTGCCCAGGCAGCGACCATTCTCTTTTTTGCACCTCTGCCGGCAAGTTCGGCAAAGATGTCTTCGAATTTGGTGAACATTATAATTTAAGTTTTTATTGGTTATTTTCGTTGACTATGTGCATCGTATCCTGTGCGATTACAAGTTCCTCATTGGTCGTGATCACCGCCACCTTGACCTTCGAATCAGGAAGGGAAATCAAGGTATCCCTGCCGATAGCGACATTGGCCTCGTAGTCGAACTTCAGACCCAGATACGAGAGGTTTTCGCAGACCCTGCGGCGCAGACGGCTGTTGTTCTCCCCTATTCCGCCGGTAAAGACGATCAGGTCTACCCCGTTCATCACGGCCGTATAGGCTCCGATGTATTTTGTAATATCGTAGACGAGCTTCTTCAGGGTAAGTTTCGCCTTCTTGTCTCCCGCATTGGCGGCGTCATTCAGGTCGCGTGCGTCGGAAGAGAGACAGGACAGTCCGAGGAAGCCGCTCTTCTTGTTCAGTACACCGTGTATCTCCTCGGTCGAGAGATTTTCCTTCTCCTGAAGGAATGTGACGATCTCCGGATCGATGCAGCCGCAGCGGGTTCCCATAATGATGCCCTCGAGAGGGGTGAAACCCATGGAGGTGTCGATGGACTTGCCGTTGGCTATGGCCGTGATGGAACTGCCGTTCCCGAGATGGCAGGTGATGATCTTCGAGTTTTCGATGTCGAGTCCGGTAAACTTCGCCCCTTTTGCGGAGACGTATTTGTGGCTGGTGCCGTGGAAGCCGTATCTGCGGATCCGGTATTTCTCGTAATACTCATACGGGAGGGCATACATATAGGCGTATGCAGGCATCGTCTGATGGAAGGCGGTATCGAACACGGCGACCTGCGGCACAGTAGGAAGCACCTCGGTCACGGCCTTGATGCCGAGAAGGTTGGCAGGATTGTGAAGAGGGGCGATGTCGCAGCATTTTTCTATCTGGGCCACTACCGTCTCGTCTATAAGCTTGCTGCAGAAGAATTCCTCGCCGCCATGCACCACACGGTGTCCTACGGCCTCTATGTCCTCAAGTGTGGAGAGAACTCCGAACTCCTTGTCCAGCAATGCGTCAAGGACGACTTTTATCCCCACGGTATGATCCGGAACCGGCATTTCCCTTACATATTTCTCTTTCCCGGTAGTCTGATGCTTGATACATCCGGTTTCCATACCGATTCTTTCGACAAGACCCTTGGCCATAAGGTCGAACACCTCGTCGCCCTTCATATCGAGAAGCTGATACTTGAGGGACGAACTTCCGCAATTCAATACAAGAATAATCATATTATAAAAAACTGATGTAAATTTTCCAAAATCAAGGCAAAGTTATAAAAATAAATAAGTACTTTAGCAAAAATTCGGAAGTTGTTTATCTAATTTTGGCGAAAATGGTAGAGGGGAAGGGATCCGTGCTGTACGCATTGCCATTCTGTGCCGGTACCGTTACCGGAATTTTCCTGTGCGGCAAAGGGATATTTCATCATACGGGCTCCTACGCGGTAGCCGCAGGTTCGTTGTGCGCCAGTCTCGGGCTGATCCTGCTGTGGATTTCCTGCAGGCGATGGCTCGGGCCATTCTCCAGGACTGCCGTCATCGTCGCAGCAATGTTTTTCTGCGGGATGTTCTGCTGGTCGAATTACCGGCTCGGAGAAGTCGCTTCCGCAGGAACCCCGTCCGCAGCCGAAAGACTCACTGCACCGGCAGCGGCAAAACTCAAGGCCGGCATCGATTCCCTGCCCCTGCATGACTACGGGAACAATGCCCTTGTCAAGGCTCTCGTGACAGGAGACAAGTCCGATGTCCCGGCCGCGACTTCAAGGGCATTCAGAGACAGCGGCGCATCCCACATTCTCGCCTTGTCCGGAATGCACCTGGCCGTCATCTACCTCATCCTGACAAGGATACTGGCCGTCCTCGGCCCGGCCAAAAGGGCCGATATCGTCAGGTACGTCACTATTCTGACTTCGACGCTTTTCTATTCGGTTATGACAGGTTCGTCGCCGTCCATTGTCAGGGCATTCCTGTTCATTTCTCTCAGGGAAACTGCCAGACTTACCGGCAGAAAGGCTTCACCGGTAAATATCCTGTGTTTTTCCCTGACTGTACAGTGCGCACTGAGTCCGGGAGTCATCACGTCGGCAAGTTTCCAGCTTTCGTATCTGGCGATGTGCGGGATCTATTTCCTGTATCCTCCACTGAAAAACCTGTATCCGGCAAATGTCCCGGTACTCAAAAAGATATGGGACAGTGCGGCGATGTCGATCGCCTGCCAGGCATTTACCGGGCCTTTAGCGTATGTACTGTTCGGCTCGGCTCCCCTGTATTTCATCATAACGAATCTTATAGCGATTCCACTGACTTCGGCCCTTATGCCGGTGGCTCTTGCGGCTGTGGTCCTGAATTCGGCCGGCTGCTGCCCGGCTCTGCTGACGGACGGGATCGCCTGGTGCTGCGAATTTACGGTCTGGTGTCTGGATGTGATCTGCTCACTTCCGGGACAACAATGAAAAGGATCGGGTCAGACATGGTATTACAGCGGTTCAAAGACAAGACCGGAAGAAGTCCAGGTCCTGAGCAGGCCGTCCTCCTCGTAGACAAGACAGGCTTCGAGGTCGGGTCTTGAGGAAATGAACGCTTTCGATTCCTCAAGGCCGATGACCATGCAGTAGGTGGCGAGGGCGTCGGCTTCCGTAGCGTCATCCGCTATGACAGTGGCGCTGAGCAGGGAGTGCGTGACAGGATATCCTGTCCGCGGATCTATGGTATGTGCGTATTTCCTGCCATCCCTGATGTAGAATTTGCGGTAGTTCCCGGAAGTCACCACTCCGCACGGTTCCGGGCCTGCCCTGAAAATGCCCTGCAGGTCCCGGCCCGGAGTGTCGTTCCCGTCTACGGGCCTGTCGAGACCTATCCCCCACGGCCTGCCGGATGCATTCAGCCCCTCGCAGTAGATTTCGCCTCCGACATCGACAAGCATCTTGTCCGCTCCTATCGAATGCAGGTAATCCGCTACAAGATCGCAGGAGTACCCCTGGGCTATGGCATTGAAATTCAGTTTCGGCAAAGCGGGATCCGCATCCACGCCCCCGGCACAGCTGGCCGAAAGGTCTCCCGAAGACAGCTGCGGCAGAAGCAGAAGCCGCCCCGAGGTGTATCCCTCGGAGTCGAGTGCCAGCGTATCCTTAAGACGATTCATCCCGACAGAGGAAAGCACGGCCCTGACCTTTTCCGGAGACGGCAGGCTGTCCGAGGTAAAGCCGAAGCCCCAGATGTCGAAGAGCGGTGCGGCTGAAACGTCGAAAGAGCCTCCGGTCTCATTGTAGAACCCGTAGGAAATCTCATACAGATCCCGGAAGATACCGTCCGGCATAACCCTCTCCCCATTATTGAAACGGCTGAGTATAGAGCCCTTATTATATCCCGACACGGAATTGTTTATTTCCTCCAGGACAGAATCTATCCCTTCCTTTATCTGCTCGGGGCGCATCCTTATCCGTCCGTCCGGACCGTCCATATCCATTTTCACGGAATAGGTTCCGCCCTGTGCGTAGCCTGTAACGGTAATATAACCGCCGCGCGGAGTGCAGGCGGCGGCCATAAGGCAGAGGACTGCCGATATCGGTGCAAAACTCTTCATCATCATTGTCATTTCCGGCACGAATTTATGGATTTTCCATTGCATTTGCCAGTTCCGCAGCACGAAAATCATCCCCTTCATCCCGCTTTTGGCCTTTGGATGGAAAAAATCATTATATTTGC